>JBGKDM010000289.1:0-2031 GCA_042954165.1 Synechococcus sp. | reverse complement strand
AGCTCGCCCGCTATCCAGGCACCTGCAGGCACCGTCACCACAGCTGGGGTTGGTTGGACCGGCGACTGCCTGCCTGGCGGCTGAGACTTCAGCCAGACCAGGACGTGGCCTGCGGCGATGTGGTGCTGCGCCGCGCCGATGGGTTCATCGCTTATCACCTCGCCACGGCTGTTGATGAGATCACCTGTGGCATTTCTGAAGTCGTTCGCGGCCGAGATCTTGCTCCTGTGCGCGACGCCCAGGTTGCGGTGATGGCTGTTCTTGAGCAGCCAGCCCCCACCTACCGCCATGTCCCCCTGCTTTGTGATGCCTCAGGCCAGAAGCTGGCGAAGCGTGAGGCCAGTGAGGGTCTTGACGCCTGCCGCGACGCCGGGATGGGGCCTGACCAAGTGATCGGCCATCTGGCTGCGCAGATGGGGCTTGTGCCCGAGGGCAGTGTGCTGACCGCCCTGGAATTGCAGCAGACCCTCGCCAGCGACCGGCAGCGCCTGGAGGCCTATCTGGCGGACTGATTCTTCACAAAGGCTTCGGGATTGCCGCTGCCTGGGCTCATCACACTGGTGATGTCAGCTTTGGGAGCAGGCATGACGCTATGTCGACGTTGCGGAGGAAGCGGCATCCAGAGGGTGGCCGAAGCACGCTTCCGCACTTGTCTTGATTGTCTGGGGCAGGGCCGGCACCTCAGTCTTGGTGGGCCCGGAGCACCATCCATCGATTCGCCGGGGTTCCAGTGCCCTGGCGGTCAACCGATCAGCGCAGCTGCTTCTTCTTCTGCTGCCAGATGAAGAACGCGGCAGTCGCCACAACCGCCACCAACGGAACGGCGGTGAACAGCAGCAGAGCAACGGCGGTCCAGTCGGTGTACATCCATCAAGGGTGAAAGCCCCACAATCATCTCAGGAGATCGAAGGACCTGGCGCGTTCCGCCTGGAGATGATCAAGATTGTGAGGTCAGCAACAGACTGGGCCGGTCGCATCACCAGCCCCTCTGTGTTCTGCGTAGGTCATCTCCGCTCGCTCCATGGCCCTGCGACTGGGTTGCTGTGGGCCGTTGTTCTGCCGATGGCCCCGGCGCAGGCTGGTTCGGTGACTCATCTGGCCCCATGGGTGCTGGACTGTTTTTCGACGCAGCGGCAGCAGGCCTGTGACCAGGCTCTGATCAAGGCCGAGGCCCTGCAGCGGGATGCGGCTGACCAGGATCGCTATCCCTGCCAGAGCCTCTTGCTGGGGCTTCAGGCGGATGTGGTGATGGTGCAGCTCCAGGCCGGACGCGGCCAGAAGGCTCTTGCCACACTCGAGGAGGTCCGTGAGGAATGCCGCGGTCTCTGATCGCCGTTGCGCTGCGCCTTTCGCTGAGCTTCGCTGTCCATCGACGGGGGAAGGCCATGGCCATCACACAGCAGCAGAAGGATGAGTGGCGAGATGCCCTGCTCCGGGAGGTGGTGGGGTTTCTTGGTGCCCGAAAGGACGAGATCCATCGCAACTACTGCGCCAGCAGTGCCGGCAAGGTGCCACTGGAGGAGCTTGAGGACGCGGGCCTTCTGGATGTGGAAGTGGCGATCACCTTTCTGCAGGACAAAAGGCCCGGCTGGGGCATGGGCAAAGGCTTCCTCGGGATGAACCTGATTCAGTGAGGCCGTTCCGCTTGCCTGATTACGCTGCAGGCCAACGGCTACAGGGTTGTGTCGGATTGGACCGACGACCAGGACGATCGGGAGCCCTGGACAGGACGATCATCCGCAGACATGACAGGCTCACGCCGGGAGTTCTGCTTTCGAGAGGCGGGAGTCCAGCGATTCAACGACGTTGTGGATGAGGATGGCGAGGAGGCTGACGTCCGCGCCTAAGTCTTCGAGCGTCGCTCCTCGTCCATTTCCTCCGGTCATCGTTCATGCCAGCGAAATCAACGACGCAGCCGAATGCCAGGTGCTGGGTGTGGTTTCGCGGTGGACTGAATGAAGAGTCCCAGTGGCGCGGCGGCTGGTATGGAGCCCCGTCCGTGCTCGGTGGCGTGCGCATTGAGCACAGTGA
>JBGKDM010000288.1:0-3644 GCA_042954165.1 Synechococcus sp. | reverse complement strand
CCGACCCGGTCGATCATTGCCGAGGTCAACGAACTCGACACCACCCTGGCGCTGATGCGCCAGACGATCCAACGGTTTCTGACCACCTCCACAGCCCTGGCGAAGGAACAGGACATCCACGCCCTGCTCCAGCTGCTGGTGGAAAGCGCCGTCACCAGCAGCGCCGCCGAGGGGGGCGTGCTCACCTGGACCGGGGTCGCAGGCCAGCAGCACGACGACCACAAACGCGTGCTCTACCCCAGTGGCTTCCAGCCGCAGCAGCCACTGGAGGCGGTCACGATCCCGCTGCGCAGCCGGGATGGTGATGACAAAGGCCAGCTGGCGCTCCATTTCCCCCAGCCGCCGGAGCCGGAACGGATCGCCTTTTGTGAGGCCCTGGCAGGCAATGCCACCGTCGCCCTGGAGAACGCGAATCTGATTCAGGCCCAGAAAGACCTCTTCGATTCCCTGATCACCCTGGTGGCCGGTGCGATCGACGCCAAAAGTCCTTACACCGGCGCCCATTGCTCCCGGGTGCCCGAGCTCACCCAGTGGCTGGCGGAAGCCGCCTGCAGCGCTGACCAGGGCACGTTCGCATCCTTTCGGATGTCGGAAAACGACTGGGAAGCCCTGCGCCTTGCCGCCTGGCTGCATGACTGCGGCAAGATCACCACCCCGGAGCATGTGGTCGACAAGGCCACCAAGCTGGAAACGATCAACAACCGCATTCACGAGGTGCGGATGCGCTTCGAGCTGCTCAAGGCCCAGGCCGAAACGGAGTTCTGGAAGCAGCGCTGTGCCGGCGCCCCTGAAGAGCCCCTGCGGCAGGAGCTGCAGCGAACCCTTGAGGAGCTGGATCAGGACTTCGCCTTCGTTGCCGCCTGCAACCAGGGTGGGGAATCGATGGACGATGCCGATCTTGAGCGTCTGCAGCGGATCGCAGCGCGCACCTGGACCCGCACCCTGAACGACAGGCTCGGACTCTCCATTGACGAGCAGACGCGGGCGGACAGCGAACCACCGGCCCAGCTCCCTTGCCCTGAACCCCTGCTGGCCGACCGCGCCCTCCACCGGATCGCGCGGCCTGAAGGACAGTCCGAGGCATCCTCCGCCGATCCCCGTTTCAACCTGCGCGTGCCGGAGTTGCTGCAGAACAACGGCGAACTGCACAACCTCAGCATCCGCCGCGGCACCCTCAACGACGAGGAACGCGCCGTGATCAACCTCCACATCGTGGAGACGATCCGCATCCTTGAGTCGCTGCACCTGCCCGGGCACCTGGCCTCAGTGCCCGCAATCGCCGGGGGCCACCACGAACGCATGGATGGCGGCGGGTACCCGATGGGACTCAGCCGCGAGCAGATGACACCGCAGGCCCGGATGATGGCGATCGCGGATGTGTTCGAAGCGCTGACGGCCTCCGATCGTCCCTACAAGCCCGCCAAACCGCTGTCCGTGGTGATGCGGATCATGGTGGGCATGGTCAATCAGCACCATCTCGATCCCGACCTCTTCCGCCTGTTCGTGCACCAGGGTCTGCACCGCCGCTACGCCGAGCAGTTTCTCCAGGCCGAACAGCTCGATGCGGTCGATGACGCGGCCGTGCTGGCGGCCATCAGCGTGCCGGATCGGCCCACATCGATAGGCTCCTAATGACTGCCGACTGATTCGATGAACGCTCCTGTGGGCACCCCCATTTCTGTTGTTGTGGCGGGGGCTCTGGGCCGCATGGGCGCGGAGGTGATCCGGGCGGTGGTCGCCGCCGACGATTGCCGGCTTGTGGGCGCTGTCGACACCACCCCCGGCCGCGAGGGAGACGATGTGGGCCTGGCCCTGGGTCTGGGTGAACTCGAGGTGGCCATCACCTCCGATCTGGAGGGCTGTCTCTGCGCCACCAGTCAGGCGGTGCGCGACCAGGGCCCCGGTGCTGGCGCTGTGATGGTCGACTTCACCCACCCCTCCGTGGTGTACGCGAACACCCGGGCTGCGATCGCCTATGGCGTGCATCCCGTGATCGGCACCACGGGCCTGAGCCCGGAGCAGCTCAACGACCTGCAGGTGTTCTCCCAGAAAGCATCGGTGGGAGGAGCGGTGATTCCCAACTTCTCGGTCGGCATGGTGCTGCTGCAGCAGGCTGCCGCCGCCGCTGCACGCTTCTATGACCATGCGGAACTCACCGAGCTCCATCACAACCGCAAGGCCGATGCCCCAAGCGGCACCTGCATCAAGACCGCGGAATTGATGGAGGAGCTGGGCAAGCGCTTCAACGCCCCTGAAGTGGATGAGCACGAATCGCTGCCCGGCAGCCGGGGAGGGGAAAGGCCCAGCGGCCTGCGATTGCATTCCCTGCGGTTGCCCGGTCTTGTGGCCCATCAGGAGGTGATGTTCGGCGCCCCGGGGGAGACCTACACCCTGCGGCACGACACGATCGACCGATCCGCCTACATGCCAGGGGTTCTGTTGAGCATCCGCAAGGTGCGGCAGCTCGAGTCCCTGGTGTACGGCCTCGAGCGCCTTCTCTGAGCCATTGGGCGACACCATGCTCACCCCTTCGTTGAAGCCATGCTGATTCCTTTGCGTCCGGGCGAGTTGCAGCGCCTGATCCCTGCGGTGGCAACGGGCAACCAGTTCTCCGCGGCCCTCGGGGACCCGCGCAAGATCCTGCAGCGGGTGCTGATCGCCGCCATCGGCGGGGTGATCACTCTGTTGATCAGCCAGAGCCAGTTCTCCAATCGCTGGGGCTCGATCTGGTTGCTGATCGGGGTGGCACTTCTGCTGTACGTGCTCTGGGGGCCGATTCTCGAGGCCGGCCGCCGCAACGCCACCCTGCGCCGCTACCCCTCGGCAGCCCTGTTTGAAGGCGAGGTCGCCGATGCCTTCACCCAGGAGCGTGTGGAGAGTCGCCGCGAACAGGCCAACCAGCGGGGGGATCTCGAGCTGGTGGAAAATCGCCGCACCTGGCTTGTCCTGGAACTCGCCGACGAAGACGGTTACCTCGGCAGGCTCAGCTTTCCGATGACCAAGCAGCACAACCCGATCCGACCTGGCGCACGGATTCGCTGCCTGGTCCTGAGCGACCGCAAGGATTTCTCCCGGATTGCCGCCCTCAGCGATGCCTGGCTCCCGGGCCTGAAGCTGTGGGCAGGTGAGTACCCCTACCTGCTCAGGCCGGCCTTTGAAGAGCTCTGTCAGCGACGCCTGGCGGGGCGTCGGGAGCGCTGATCCACGCCTCAAGCGCACGCGGACCTCACAGGCAGAGCCAACGGTCCTGGCAATCGACGAGGCAGCCACGCAAACAAGTGCGCAAACTTTCGTAATATTGGGTTACACTGCTTCAAGAAGCAACGCGAGCGATGACCCAGGCCAATTCCTCACCCATCCGCGGCGCCACCGTCACCGAAGAAGACGGCGGTCGTCTCAACGCCTTCGCCACTGAGCCCCGCATGGAAGTGGTCGAAGCTGAGAACGGCTGGGGCTTCCACGACCGCGCCGAAAAGCTCAACGGGCGCATGGCCATGCTCGGGTTCATCGCCCTGCTCGCCACGGAATTTGCCCTCGGCGGCGAAGCCTTCACCCGCGGACTGCTGGGCCTTGGCTGATTGGATGGTCGCAGTGTGAGCGCACCGAGTGCCTGAGGCCACTGTGATTGACGGTCGTGATCGTTT
>JBGKDM010000287.1:0-1976 GCA_042954165.1 Synechococcus sp. | reverse complement strand
GGGCCGCTGATCACGCTGGGGCAACAGACGGCCACCGGCGATGTGGTGGAAATGTCAGTTCCACTCTCCGAACTGCGAGAGCTTCTCATCCAGCTCAGGCCGACCGCGTCGTCAAGACTCAGTCTGATCGATCTCAAAGGGGGTGTGTGGCTCACCGATGAGGTGTCGCCTTCGGGGCCGATCGGGACACACCTCACCCAGTCCAGCGATCCCTTGCTGCGAGGCATCGCCCCCTTCCTCAAGAAGCATCTTCGTGCTCCCAATCGCACTTCGCGGCGACGCGGTGATCCGGATCAGACAGCGCTCAACGAGCTCTACGACGGGGTCGACGTTCAGGAGGTAGTGATTGACGGCAGCCACTGGCTGCTGAATGTGGCTGAAATCCCTGCGATCGGTGTTGACGACGAGGCTTCCCTTCTGGTGCTGGCCATCCCCGCGGAGGAGGTGTTCGCGGCGTCGCTGGCCTCGGTGCGTCAGGCCCAGTGGATCACCCTGGGCATGGTGCTGGCCACCTTGCCGCTGATCTGGCTGCTCACCCGATCCGTCACCGGGTCGCTGCTGGCCCTGCGGCGACAGGCACGGGCCATTCAGTCGTTTGACTTCTCCCCCGTTCCTCCCACCACCACACCGGTCACGGAGGTGAGGGATCTCAGTGTGGTGCTCTCCACCATGCGCGACACCATTCATCGCCTGCTGGAAGCATCGGAGGCCCTTGGCGGCGAGCCCGATCTCGATCAGTTGTTGCAACGCCTGCTCCAGCTGATGCTGGAGAGCAGCGATGCGTCGTCCGGCGTTCTCTATCTCAGGGATGACGACGATGCCGTGGATGGCCTGTTGCGTTCGCGTTTGCAACTGCCCACCACGACGTTCCCGGCCGAGCTCAGTGACAAGGCTGTGGATGAGCCGTTTGACACCGATCAAGCGCTTCGTCTGCCGCTGCTGAGCCGCAGCGGTCAGCTGCTGGGGCTGCTGGGGTTGCGCTTCGCCCAACCCCCTCAGGCGGAGAAGGTGGCCTTCTGCAGGGCGCTGGCGGGGTCCGCCTCGATCGCCCTCGAAACCCGCAGCCTGATCAGTGCCCAGAAAGCGTTGCTGGCGTCGATCATTGAACTGATGGCAGGGGCCATTGATGCCAAAAGCCCCTACACAGGAGGCCACTGTGCGCGCGTGCCCTTGCTGGCGAAAGCACTGGCAGACGCTGCCTGTGAAGCCACGGACGGCCCCTATGCCGGATTTGCGCTGTCCGCCGAGGAACGGGAAGCCCTGCATGTGGCGTCGTGGCTGCACGATGTCGGCAAGGTCACCACGCCTGAATACGTGGTGGACAAGGCCACCAAACTCGAAACGATTCACAACCGCATCCATGAGGTGCGGATGCGGTTTGAACTGCTGAAGGCCTGTGCGGAGATCGATCACTGGAAGGCGATCGCGGGCGGTGACGATCCCCTGCAGAGCCGCGCCCGCATGGAAGACCTCTGGCGTCAGCTGGATGACGACTTCGCGTTCGTGGCGGCCTGCAATCAGGGGGGTGAGCGTCTGGATCCTGAGGCGATCGATCGCCTCAACAGCCTGGCGTCGCGCCGCTGGCGGCGCACCCTCGATGATCGCCTGGGTCTGTCTCAGGAGGAGCTCCGCCAGGTGGCCGCTGAACCTGCGCCGCCACTGCCCTGCGACGAGCCCCTGCTGGCCGATCGGCTCAGGCATCAGGTGGCCTGGCCCGCCAACAAGGCCATTGAGGCCGACAATCCCTGGGGGTTCACGCTTCTCGCCCCGCCGCTGCAGGCGAACCGCGGGGAACTGCACAACCTGAGCATCTCGCGGGGAACCCTCACCGATGAGGAGCGCTACACGATCAACCTCCACATTCTCGAGACGATCAAGATGCTCGAGGCGCTGCCGTTCCCGCGTCATCTCAAGGCGGTGCCCGAAATTGCCGGCGGCCACCACGAACGGATGGACGGCAAGGGCTACCCGCGCAG
>JBGKDM010000286.1:0-2085 GCA_042954165.1 Synechococcus sp. | reverse complement strand
TCTTGAGCAACGCGCGGCCCTCAAGGTGATTGCCGGCCTGATGAACTTCGATGCGGCTTCCGTGGCCCGGGTGGCCCGCGCCGCAGGCCATGGTGGTGCCGATCTGATCGACGTCGCCTGCGATCCCGAGCTGGTGGCCCTCGCGATCCGGGAATCCGGCGGCGTGCCCGTGTGCGTTTCGGCGGTCGACCCCGAGCTCTTCCCCGCTGCCGTTGCTGCCGGTGCGCAGATGGTGGAGATCGGTAACTTCGATGCTTTCTATCCCCAGGGCCGCATCTTCGATGCCGCCGAAGTGCTGGCGCTGACCCGTCAGACCCGTGCTCTGCTTCCCGATGTGGTGCTGAGCGTCACCGTGCCCCACGTGCTGCCCATGGATGAGCAGCAGCAGCTGGCCGTTGATCTGGTGGACGCTGGCGCGGATCTGATCCAGACCGAGGGGGGCACCAGTGCCAAGCCCTTCAGTGCCGGCAGCCTCGGCCTGGTCGAGAAGGCAGCGCCCACCCTGGCCGCGGCCCACAGCATCAGCAGTGCGCTTCAGCAGGCAGGGGCGGTGGCTCCGGTGCTCTGCGCCTCCGGCCTGTCGTCCGTGACCCTGCCCATGGCGATTGCCGCCGGTGCCTCCGGAGTCGGTGTGGGGTCGGCGGTGAACCGTCTCAGCGACGAGCTGGCCATGGTGGCGGTGGTGCGTGGTCTGCGCGAAGCCCTCGGTTCGGGCCTGTCCGTGCGCGTCTGACGCATCGGGCCAATCCAACCTCCAAAGCCCTGCCGAGAGGTGGGGCTTTTCTTTGGCGCGATCCTCCGGCCTGACCACTGGCTCGCTGCGATCCGCTTAGCGTGAGAGGCCTGATCGACGCTGCGTCCCGCAAGGACCATGCCTGCTTACGACCTCACCGCTCCGTACACACCGAAGGGGGATCAGCCCACGGCGATCGCGCAGCTGGTGGAGGGGGTGAATGGCGGGCAGCGTTATCAGACCCTGCTTGGGGCCACCGGCACCGGCAAGACGTTCACGATGGCGAATGTGATCGCCAAGACCGGCCGGCCGGCCCTGGTGCTCGCCCACAACAAAACCCTGGCCGCCCAGCTCTGCAACGAGTTGCGGGAGTTCTTCCCCAACAACGCTGTTGAGTACTTCATCTCCTACTACGACTATTACCAGCCGGAGGCCTACGTTCCGGTCAGCGACACCTACAGCGCCAAGACGGCGTCGATCAATGAGGAGATCGACATGCTGCGGCACTCCGCCACGCGCTCGCTGTTCGAGCGGCGTGACGTGATCGTGGTGGCCTCGATCAGCTGCATCTACGGCCTCGGCATTCCCAGCGAATACCTCAAGGCCTCGGTGAAGTTCGAGGTGGGGGAGAGCCTTGATCTGCGCGGATCCCTGCGGGAGCTGGTGAACAACCAGTACAGCCGCAATGACACCGACATCACCCGGGGACGCTTCCGGGTGCGCGGTGACGTGCTCGAGATCGGGCCCGCCTACGAAGACCGCCTGGTGCGGATCGAGCTTTTCGGCGATGAGGTGGAGGCGATCCGCTACGTCGATCCCACCACTGGGGAGATCCTTCAGAGCCTGGAGACGATCAACATCTATCCGGCCAAGCACTTCGTGACCCCGAAGGACCGTCTCAACACGGCCATCAAGGACATCCGCACCGAGCTCAAGGACCGCCTGGAGTTTCTGAACGGCGAGGGCAAGCTGCTCGAGGCCCAGCGGCTGGAGCAGCGCACCACCTACGACCTGGAGATGCTGGGTCAGGTGGGCTATTGCAATGGGGTCGAGAACTACGCCCGTCACCTGGCCGGACGCGAGCCGGGGACGGCGCCGGAATGCCTGATCGATTACTTCCCCGATGACTGGCTGCTGATCGTGGATGAGAGCCATGTCACCTGCTCCCAGCTGCAGGCGATGTACAACGGCGATCAGGCCCGCAAGAAGGTGCTGATCGACCACGGCTTCCGGCTGCCCAGCGCAGCTGATAATCGGCCCCTCAAGGGCGAGGAGTTCTGGACCAAGGCCCGCCAGACCGTGTTCGTGAGCGCGACCCCCGGCAACTGGGAGATGGAGGTGAGCGGCGGCCA
>JBGKDM010000285.1:0-2221 GCA_042954165.1 Synechococcus sp. | reverse complement strand
GTGGCCAGACGGGCTGCAGCGGCGAAGCGCTCGGGGATGGCCGGGCAGCCTCCCCAATGCAGGTGTAGCCAGCTGGCGTGGAGCTGGCCATCGCCCCAGCCTTCAGATCGCGCAGGGCTTCCCCAGCCTTCAAGCTCCCAGAGGGCAGCCTCGCCTGGATGGCCTTGATCTAGCTGCCAGCGATGGAATTCGTGCCCCCAGAGCGTCTCGCCTCGGCGCACCACTAAGCCATCGCAGCGGGGGGAGGCCTGGCGGTAGCCCAGGCTCAGGCTTCCGCGCCGTGCCTGAAAGGGCAGCAGGCCTGCCATCGGATGGGGGACACCCTCTTGGTCCTCCAGGCCCTGGCCTAGCAGCAGTAAGCCTCCGCATTCCGCATAGATCGGCAGGCCCATCTGCCGCGCATGCCGCAGGGCGGCGAGGCTGCGGGAGCTTGCCGTCAGGGTGTTTGCATGCAGCTCCGGATAGCCCCCAGGAAGGATCACACCACGGCAACCCTGGGGTAGGGGTTCATCAGCCAATGGCGACCAGGCCTCGACGATGAGTCCGTTGTGCTCCAGCAGCTCGATGGCTTCGGGGTAGCGGAAGTGGAAGGCGGCGTCACTGGCGAGGGCCACTGGGACAGGGGCACTTGTTGGTGCCTTCGGTACTGGCGAGGCTTCACCCGGGGCTGGCGCGTTGAGCAAGGGCCACAGCCGTTCGAGATCCAGATGCGCTTCGGCGAGCGTCGCCCAGGCCTCCAGGCGCAGTTGGACATCCTCGAGTTCATGGGCCGGCAGCAGCCCCAGATGCCGCGAGGGCAGCTCCAGGCTGGTGTGCCTCGGCAGGGCCCCCAGCACCGGCATCGCGATGGAGTCCCGCGCCTCCCGCAGCAGCGCTTCATGGCGGGGACTGCCCACCCCGTTGAGCACCACTCCAGCGATCGTCAGGCTTGGATCGTGGTCCCGGAAGCCCCGCACCAGGGCGGCCAAGGATCCGGCCTGCCGGCTCGCCTCCACCACCAGGACGATGGGGAGCTGCAACAGCGAAGCCACATGGGCCGAGCTCCCTTCCGCCGAGGGCCCTTTGCCATCGAAGAGGCCCATCACCCCCTCCACCAGGCAGAGATTGGCCTGGGCGCCATGGCGCTGGAATGACTGCTGCAGCCAGGGCCCTCCGCAGAGGATGGCATCGAGGTTGCGGCAGGCCCGGCCACTGGCGAGCGAGAGCAGCTGCGGGTCCAGATAGTCCGGCCCCACCTTGAAGGTCTGCAGGCTCAGGCCGCGGCGGCGTGCCAGGGCCGCAAGGGCGAGGCTCACCAGGGTCTTGCCGCTGCCGCTGGCAGGAGCGGCAATCAGGCAGGGCATGGGGGTTCCTAACTGGGCAGCAGCTTGGCAGCGAGGGCGACGGCTGCGGCCATCAAGGGGTTGGTGCTGTCATGGCCACCCCCGAGCAGACGGGCCATTTCCATCTCCTCGCTCTCGTTGGGTAGGGGCACCACTTCCTCCGCCAGTTCCATCGAGGCGACACCACCAGCCTCCAGGCGCATGCAGCCGCCCGACTCCGAGCAGAGGATCACGCACAGGGGGGAACGGTTGGGCGGGGCACAGATCAAGCGCAGGCCCACCAGCGCCCCGGGGTGAACCTTGCTGACTCCAACCGGCACGGGCATCAGCCGGAACTGCACGCTTTGACCGTCCGAGCGCTTGAATTCGGCTCCCACTCCGCGTTCTTCGGGGCTGGCGCCATCGACCCAGAAACTGCTGACCAGATGCCAATCGAGCCGGTCGGCAATCCAGGCGGCCAGAAGCAGTCCCTTGACCGGGTGCTGGCCTTCGACATCGATGTCCAGTTGGACGACTTGATCCAGGGCGCTTTGGCGACTGGGGGGGTCGAAGACCATCGCCAATGATTCCCTCCAGGTCCGCAACCGCAGCCAATTGAGGTCATTGACGGCTTGCCCAAGGGCAATGCGCTGGGCGAGTAGATCCAGGCAACGCCGGGGCTCGCCGATGGAGCTATCCACCACCAGGCGCCGGGGCAGGGTTGCCAATCCCTCCAGCAATTGGGGGGATTCATCCATGCTCCCGTTCCACCAGACCCAGCAGGGCAGATCCGAGGGGATCAGCTCCTGCAGCATCGACAAGCCCTGCGACATGGCTCCCATGCCCCCCCGCAGGACCACGACATCGCCACAGGCATCGTTGCTCGTTCCGCGCTCCTCCGGCAGTGGGCAGTAGGCGGC
>JBGKDM010000284.1:0-2417 GCA_042954165.1 Synechococcus sp. | reverse complement strand
CCCCCCAGCCTCTCCGGTGGCCTGGCCAGCCGCCTCGGCCTGTCGATCAAAGCGGAACTGCCGGAGAAATCCCGGGGATTCACCCTGGGAGAACCCCTCGACTGGGAGTGGGAGCTGATGATCGGCGGCGTCACCCTGACGCTGCGGGAACTCGAGCGGCTGGCGGGCAAACGCAGCCCCCTGGTGCGCCACAAAGGGGCCTGGATCGAACTGCGACCCAACGACCTCAAGAACGCCGAAAAATTCTTTGCCGCCAAACCCGACCTCAGCCTCGATGACGCCTTGAGGCTCACAGCCTCAGAAGGCGACACCCTGATGCGCATGCCGGTGCATCGCCTCGAGGCGGGCCCGCGCCTGCAGGCGGTGCTGGAGCAGTACCACCAGCAGAAAGCACCGGATCCCCTGCCAGCACCGGAAGGGTTCTGCGGTCAACTGCGGCCCTATCAGGAACGGGGCTTGGGCTGGCTGTCCTTCCTGCACCGCTTCGATCAGGGCGCCTGTCTGGCCGACGACATGGGCCTGGGCAAAACCATTCAGCTGCTAGCTTTCCTGCAGCACCTGAAAGCTGAGCAGGAACTGAAACGCCCGGTGCTGCTGGTGGCACCCACCTCCGTGCTCACCAACTGGAAGCGGGAAGCAGCTGCCTTCACCCCTGAACTGGAGGTGAAAGAGCACTATGGCCCCCGCCGCCCCTCCACCCCGGCAGCCCTGAAGAAAGCCCTCAAAGGGGTGGATCTGGTGCTCACCAGCTATGGCCTGCTGCAACGGGACAGCGAACTGCTGGAAAGCCTCGACTGGCAGGGCATGGTGATCGATGAGGCCCAGGCGATCAAAAACCCCAGTGCCAAACAGAGCATGGCCGCCCGCGACCTGGCGCGACCGGGCCGCAACAGCCGCTTCCGCATCGCCCTCACCGGTACACCGGTGGAGAACCGCGTCAGTGAACTCTGGGCCCTGATGGACTTCCTCAACCCTCGCGTCCTGGGGGAAGAAGACTTCTTCCGCCAGCGCTACCGCATGCCGATCGAGCGCTACGGCGACATGTCGTCGCTGCGGGATCTGAAATCGCGTGTTGGGCCCTTCATCCTGCGCCGCCTGAAAACCGACAAGGCGATCATTTCCGACCTGCCGGAAAAGGTGGAACTGAGCGAATGGGTGGGTTTGAGCAAAGAGCAGAAATCGCTCTACGCCAAAACCGTGGAAGACACCCTCGATTCCATCGCCCGGGCACCGCGCGGCAAACGCCATGGCCAGGTGCTGGGCCTGCTCACCAAGCTGAAGCAGATCTGCAACCATCCCGCCCTTGCCCTGAAGGAAGAGGCCGCCGACGATGACTTTCTCCAGCGTTCCGCCAAGTTGCAACGGCTGGAGGAAATCCTCGATGAAGTGATCGAAGCAGGCGATCGAGCCCTGCTGTTCACCCAGTTCGCGGAATGGGGCCATCTGCTGCAGGGCTACCTGCAACGGCGGTGGCGCAGCGAAGTGCCCTTCCTGAGCGGCAGCACCAGCAAAAGCGAGCGTCAGGCCATGGTGGACCGGTTTCAGGAAGACCCCCGCGGCCCGCAGCTGTTCCTGCTCTCCCTCAAGGCAGGCGGCGTTGGCCTCAACCTCACCCGCGCCAGCCATGTGTTCCACATCGACCGCTGGTGGAATCCAGCTGTGGAGAACCAGGCCACCGACCGCGCCTACCGAATCGGACAGACCAACCGGGTGATGGTGCACAAATTCATCACCAGCGGCTCCGTGGAAGAAAAGATCGACCGCATGATCCGCGAGAAATCACGTCTCGCAGAAGACATCATTGGCTCAGGCGAAGATTGGCTCGGCGGGCTTGATATGGGTCAGCTGAAAGAACTGGTGAGCCTCGAAGACCCTTGATTCCATGACCATCACCCCTTCCACCCCCGGCATCAACACCTCCCTCGGTGATGAGGGCCTAGGCCAGCAGCCCTGGTGGGTGGAGCAGTGGATGGAGCTGATCAACTCCTACCGCTTCAAGAAACGGCTGGAGCGGGCCTGGACCTACGCCCGCGAAGGCAACGTCACCTCGATTCGTTTCGAAGGTCGGCGGGTCCATGCCCGGGTGCAGGGCACCGGCGAGGACCCCTACAAGGTGAAGCTATGGCTCGACGTGCTCAACGACGAGGACTGGCGCTATGTGCTCGAGGCCCTCACCCAGAAAGCCCGCTGGTCAGCCCAGTTGCTGGCTGGGATCATGCCGGCAGACATCGAACGGGCCTTTGCCGCCAGCGGGCGCCGGCTCTTCCCCTTCAAGCTGCAGGAGGTGCGCAGCGAGTGCAGCTGCCCCGACAAAGCCAACCCCTGCAAACACATCAGCGCGGTGTACTTCCTCATGGGAGAGCGCTTCAGTGAAGACCCGTTCGTGCTGTTTCAGCTGCGGGGACGCACCCGCGCCA
>JBGKDM010000283.1:0-3460 GCA_042954165.1 Synechococcus sp. | reverse complement strand
GCTGCGCTCGCCGGAGACTTCGATCACTTCGCCCTGGAAATCCTTGAAGGGACCTGCCGTCACGAGAATCTGATCGCCTTCGGTCAGATCGACCTTGACCACCGTCTTCTTCTCGGCCGCACGCTTGAAGATGCGATCAACTTCCGATCGGCTGAGGGGGCGGGGTTTGATGTGGCCCCGGGCTTTCCCGGTCGCCCGACGGTCTTCAGCACCCACGAAATTGATCACATTGGGCGTGCTGCGCACGGCCATCATCGTGTCCTCGTCGAGGACCATTCGAACCAGGACATAGCCGGGGAACACCTTCTCCTCGGTGGACTGGCGACTGCCGTCCTTCTTGATCTTGACCGCGGGGGTCTCGGGGATCTCAATCTCAAGGATGCGGTTGCTGACCCCAAGGGTGACGGCCCGCTGCTCGAGGGTGGCCTTCACCTTCTTCTCGCAGCTGGACGCAACCTGCACGGCATACCAGCGCGCAACGGAGGTGCGGGCAGAGGCTTCGAGCGTGCCGGCTTCCCCCTCATTGGGAGCGGGCAGATCGAGCACGTCAGCGCTCTGGGCAGTGAGGTCGACGTCGGACACGGGCTAAGAACTGGGTATTGAGAGGAACGAAGACAACGAAGTCAGGAATTCAGACATTGCCGTGGATCAACGGAACACCTGCGTTGCCGACCAACTGAACAGACGGCTGACCGAAGCGATCGCGGCAGCGGAGAGACTCACCATCAGGATCACAGCGATCGACTCGCTGAACAGCTGCTGCCGAGTCGGCCACACCACAAGCTTGAGCTCGTCCAAGGTGGCCGCCACAAAACCGTTCTTCTTGCCGTCAGGTGACGACGCCGAAGGCTTGGTTGCTGCTGTGTCCTCGGAGGTGGGGGTGGTCACGGGTTCTGTGCCGGTGCCGGACAGGGTGCGGAAAACACCTGCCAGCAAACAATCACCTTACCGGATGCCTCTCTCGTCAAGTCTCAGCGGCGAATTGGAATGGTGAGGCCTGGCCTTCCGTTGCTGTCACCCGCACACGGCTGGCCCCGTTGAAACGCTCTTCCAGCACCTCGGTGGCCAGTGGATTCTCCAGGTGTCGTCGCAACACTCGCCGCAGGGGACGGGCTCCATATTCCGGCTCATGGCCGAGCTCAGCCAGGGCCCGCACCACCGAAGCCTCCACCTGGAGCTCCAGACCCTGTTCGGCCATGAGGCGCGAGAGATCCTTGAGCTGCAACCGCACGATCCGCTCAAGATCGTCCACACCGAGCGGTCGGAAGCGGATCACCTCATCGATGCGATTGAGAAATTCAGGCCGGAACTGACGGCCGAGGGCCTCATCCACCTGGGCGGACAACGTCTGTTCCAACGCAGCGTGATCGGCGCCCTCCTGCTGTGCCAGACGTCCGTTGTCGAGAATCGCCCGGCTGGCGAGGTTGCTGGTCATCACGATCACGGTGTGACGGAAATCCACCGTGCGCCCCTGGGAATCCGTGAGGCGGCCGTCATCCAGCACCTGCAACAGCACATTGAACACATCGGGATGGGCCTTCTCCACCTCGTCAAGCAGGAGCAGGGCATAGGGCCGACGGCGCACCGCTTCGGTGAGCTGGCCACCCTCCTCGTAGCCGACATAGCCGGGGGGTGCGCCCAGCAAGCGGGCCACGGCATTGCGCTCCATGAATTCGCTCATGTCGAGACGCACAAGCGCTTCCTCTTCATCGAACAGCAGGGCTGCCAGGGCTTTGGCGAGCTCGGTCTTGCCCACCCCCGTGGGGCCAAGAAACAGAAACGAGCCAACGGGACGCCGGGGATCCTTCATCCCAGCGCGGGCCCGGCGGATCGCCGCAGCCACCGCCTGCACCGCCTCCGGTTGACCGATCACCCGCTGACCCAGATGTCCCTCGAGCTCCAGCAGTTTCTGGCGCTCTCCAGCCATCAGCCGCTGGACGGGAATGCCCGTCCAGCGTGCGACCACATCGGCAATGTCACCGGCCTCCACCTGCTCGCGCAAGAGCGCCGTGCCCTGGGACTGGGCTTCCGCAAGCGTCTGTTCGAGATCCTGACGCCGCTGCTGCACCCGATGCAGCTGGTCATATTCCAGCCGGGCAGCCTCTTCAAAATCACCACTGCGCTCGGCTTCGGCCATCGCATGGCGCAGGTCTTCATCGTCCTGAAGCAGCTGACGCAGTTCGGCCAGCTGATCACGCTCCGCCTGCCAGCGTTCTCGCAGCTCTTCCAGGCGTGAGGAGGACTCGAGTCGCTCCCGCTGCAACTGCACCCGCTCCGCCTCCGGAGACTGTTCCGCAGCAAGCAGCGCCAGTTCCACACGACGCAACTCCGCTTCGGCGTCCTCGACAACCTGAGGCTTGGAGGTCACATCCATCTTCAGCTGTGCCGCGGCCTCGTCGATCAGATCAATCGCCTTGTCAGGCAGGCAGCGATCACTGATGTAGCGATCGGCCAGACGAATCGATGCCAGCACCGCCTCATCGGTGATGGTCACACCGTGGTGAAGTTCGTAGCGCTCCTTCAGTCCGCGCAGGATCTCCCCACTGAGTTCGAGGGAAGGCTCGAGGATCGGCACCTGCTGGAAACGACGATCCAGCGCCGGATCCTTCTCCACCGTGCGGCGGTAGTCCTCGGGGGTCGTGGCCGCGATGCAGCGCAGATCTCCCTGGGCCAGGGCCGGTTTGAGCAGGCTGCCGGCATCCGCACTGGTGCGGTCGCTGCTCACCACCGTGTGCAATTCATCGATGAACAGCACCACCCCGGCATCGGGATCGCTCGCTTCCGCAAGCACGGCGCGCAGACGCTCCTCGAACTGCCCCCGGAACTTCGCTCCCGCAATCAGGGCCCCCACGTCAAGGGCCACGAGATGCAGACCCTGCAGCGACTCCGGCACTTCGCCGGCCACGATCCGCTGGGCCAGCAACTCGGCGATGGCGGTCTTGCCGACGCCTGGAGCGCCGATCAGCACCGGATTGTTCTTGCCACGACGGGACAACACCTTGATCAGGCTTCGGATCTCCGTGTCGCGGCCAATGACCGGATCCAGGGAGCCCTGGGCAGCCGCAGCCGTCAGATCACGGCCGTACAGCTCCAGAGCCCGCGGTTCCTGATCGTCGGCCTGATCCTGGATCGGCGAATCGACGGGCTGCGGGTCGAGACGCATGGCGGACGGCTCTGCCGGCCGGCGACTGCTGCGGCGCCGGGGGGCGGGCTGGGAGACCTCAGCAGGGGCGACGGAGTCGGATGGCGCGGGTGCCGCGGAGGCCTGACGGGGCGGAGGTGGGGCTGGGACCTCCTCGGCGCGTCCGTCCACTGCCGGTGCGGCAGGAGCGGCAATGGCCGACCGTTGTGACGGTCGCCACTGGCGCAGCTCTGCCTCGAGGCGATCGGCCGGCAGACCGAAACAGGCGAACAGATCCGCTCCCACCCGGGGATCCCTGCCCATGGCGATCAACACGTG
>JBGKDM010000282.1:0-2118 GCA_042954165.1 Synechococcus sp. | reverse complement strand
CATCCGCGTGGTAGTGAGCGCCCAAGCCAAAACGATGTTCTGGTCTGGATTCTCGGGGGGAGTGCACCACCGCGGAACGGTGGCGTGAGGGGTGCAGCGCTGATGCACTGCCCAGGCAATATACCCATCGCCTGACCCCGCGCAGCAAGGGGTAGGCCCGGTCAACACTGATACAGTCCCACCGGCCTGCCCTGCCGGATTCGCCGGACTGCCACTGGATGCCCATCGGCAAACTGCTGATCGCCAACCGCGGCGAAATTGCTCTTCGAATCCTGCGCACCTGCCGGGAATTGGGCATTCCCACCGTCGCCGTTTACAGCACGGTTGATCGCAACGCCCTGCACGTCCAGCTGGCCGACGAAGCGGTCTGCATCGGCGATGCACCGAGCAGCAAGAGCTACCTCAATATTCCCAACATCCTCGCGGCGGCGACCTCGAGGGGCGCCGACGCCATCCACCCCGGCTACGGCTTCCTGGCTGAGAACGACAAGTTCGCCGAAATCTGCGCCGACCACGGTCTGACCTTTGTTGGCCCCTCGCCCGAGTCGATCCGCTCGATGGGCGACAAATCGACGGCCAAGGCCACCATGCAAAAGGTGGGGGTTCCCACCATCCCCGGCAGCGAAGGCCTGCTGGAGAACGTGGACGAGGCCCGCAGCCTGGCGGAGTCCATGGGCTATCCCGTGATGATCAAGGCGACCGCCGGTGGCGGTGGCCGCGGGATGCGCCTGGTCCCCTCAGCGGACCAACTGGACAACCTCTTCAAGGCCGCCCAAGGGGAAGCAGAAGCCGCCTTTGGCAACCCCGGCCTCTACATGGAGAAGTTCATCGACCGGCCCCGGCACGTTGAGGTGCAGGTGCTGGCCGACCGCCACGGGAACGTGGTCCATGTCGGGGAACGGGACTGCTCCATTCAGCGGCGTCACCAAAAGCTGCTCGAGGAAGCCCCGAGCGTGGCCATCGACGCAGAACTCCGCCGGCGCATGGGCGAAGCCGCCGTCGCCGCCGCTCGCACCATTGGCTACGAGGGCGCCGGCACCGTGGAGTTCCTGGTGGATCGCACCGGCAACTTCTATTTCATGGAGATGAACACCCGGATTCAGGTCGAGCATCCCGTGACCGAAATGGTCAGCGGTGTGGACCTGATTGCCGAGCAACTGCGCATCGCCGGTGGCGACCCCATCTCCGTCAGCCAGGACCAGATCAAACTCACCGGCCACGCCATCGAAGTCCGGATCAACGCCGAGGACCCCCGCCAAAACTTCAGGCCTGCCCCCGGCAAGATCACCGGCTGGCTTCCCCCCGGCGGTCCCGGTGTGCGCTTCGACAGCCACGTCTACACGGGCTACGAGATTCCGCCCTTCTACGACTCCTTGATCGGCAAGCTGATCGTGTGGGGCAACGACCGCGACCACGCCCTCAAGCGCCTGCGGCGCGCCCTGGCGGAATGCGCCGTGACCGGAATTCCCACCACGATTGATTTCCACCTGCAACTGCTGGAGCGTCCGGAGTTCATCTCCGGGGACGTCCACACCAAGTTCGTGGAGCAGGAGATGCTGCCGAACGGCTAGGCCGGCAGCACGCTCAGGCGCATCACCATCTGGGTCAGCAGCCCCTGCTGACCCACCAGCAGCTCTCGAACCAGGCTGACCAGGCCCACCCAGATCACCGGGGTGACGTCCACGCCACCGATTGGGGCGATCAACTTGCGGCTGAGGCTGAGAACCGGTTCAGTCGGAATCGCCACCAGCCTCCAGACCCCCTGGCTGAGATCCACCTGCGGATACCAAGTCAGCACGATCCGGAACAGGAACAGGAGGGTCCAGGCGGAGAGCAGCAGACCCAGGCCCATCGCAAAGGGCGGCAGCACCAGACGGAGCAATTCCAAGCTGGAGCCATCAGTTCCCGTCACAAAGCCCTAAGCAGCACCGCAGCAATCGTAGGAAGTTGCCATCACTGCCTAGGATTGCCGGCGGATTCGGCACTGTCATGACCCCTTCCCTCGCCAATTTTCTGAGCAGCCTCCTGTGGGGCGCCGTGATCGTGGTCATTCCTGTGGCAGCCGCCGTGATCCTGATCAGCCAGAACGACCGGGTCGACCGCAAGCTCTGATTCCCC
>JBGKDM010000281.1:0-17212 GCA_042954165.1 Synechococcus sp. | reverse complement strand
CGCTGGAAGGCTGGGGGATCAACCGAGAGGACCTGAATGCTCGCTGCCGCGAGGTCTGGAGCAGTGGCTGGCGCCCTGGCCAGGACGTCGGGGATTCCGTCGGATCGGGTGCGGATGTCGAGGACTCAGGTGGTTGACGATCTGGGCCGTTGGTTGCCTCAGGTGGTCGGGGCCCCGTTGCGACAGGCGCTGAGCACAGCGAGATAAAGATCCTCATCCACCTCGCGGATGTCGTATTCCGTGGGCATGGCGCCGTGATGGTGGTCATGCACGACGGTCCAGCACATCCGTTCAAGGTCCGACGGAACAGGACCGTAAAGGGCGTGGACGCGCTCCACAAGTGCCTGCACAAGGCTTGTGCTCACAGGACTGTCGGAGGGCATAAAAGCCATTCGGTTCGGCTGACCCTACCGACGCGGGTCGGCTCACCGCAGCCTGGTGCGCAGGCCGAACGATAGGGGTCGGTTCTCCGCTGTCTTTGACGGGTCGATCCACATACGGTTTGAGCAATCGAGAGACGCCTGATGCAGCCAACCGCAGAACAGTTCACCGAAAAGGCCTGGGGAGCAATCGTCGCCGCCCAGCAACTGGCTCAGACGCACTGTCATCAGCAGCTCGAGAGCGAGCACCTGCTGACAGCCCTGCTGCTGCAGAACGGATTGGCGTCGAGGATCCTTGAAAAAGCAGGGGTGTCGCCACCCGTACTGGAGACCGAGGTCAACCAACACCTCAAACAGCTCCCAGCACTCGGGAACAGGCCGGAATCGGTCTATCTCGGGAACGGCCTCAGCGCCCTGCTCGATCGAGCCGATGCCCTGAAGCAGGATTACGGCGACAGCTACATCTCCGTTGAGCATCTGCTGCTCGCGCTTGCTGACGACCAACGCTGTGGACGACAACTCCTCAACCGGGTCGGCACTGATGCAGCATCTCTGAAGACTGCCATTGATGCCGTGCGCGGGAGCCAGAGCGTGACCGATCAGAACCCTGAAGGCACCTATGACTCCCTTGAGAAATATGGACGTGACCTCACGGCAGCCGCGCGTGATGGCCAGCTTGACCCCGTCATCGGCAGAGACGAGGAAATCCGCCGCACCATTCAGATCCTGAGTCGACGCACCAAGAACAATCCGGTGCTGATCGGGGAACCCGGCGTTGGCAAGACCGCGATCGTGGAGGGACTTGCCCAGCGGATCGTGAACGGCGATGTGCCACAGGCCTTGCAGAACCGTCAGCTCATCGCCCTCGACATGGGCGCCCTGATTGCAGGTGCCAAGTACAGAGGTGAATTCGAGGAACGACTCAAGGCCGTGCTCAAGGAAGTGACCAGCTCAGAGGGCCGGATCGTGCTGTTCATCGATGAAATCCACACCGTCGTGGGCGCTGGTGCCAGCGGGGGCGCCATGGATGCCAGCAACCTGCTCAAACCGATGCTGGCCCGAGGTGAACTGCGCTGCATCGGCGCCACAACGCTCGACGAACATCGCCAGCACATCGAAAAGGATCCTGCCCTCGAGCGACGCTTCCAGCAGGTGATGGTGGATCAGCCCAGCGTGGAGGACACCATTTCAATCCTGCGCGGATTGAAGGAACGGTATGAAGTGCATCACGGGGTGCGGATCGCTGACAGTGCCCTCGTGGCGGCCGCCCTTCTTAGCAGTCGTTACATCGCCGACCGTTTTCTGCCCGACAAGGCCATCGACCTGGTGGATGAATCGGCCGCTCGCCTGAAAATGGAGATCACCTCCAAACCGGAGGAGATCGATGAGATCGATCGCAAGATCCTGCAGCTGGAGATGGAGAAACTCTCGCTGGGTCGCGAGTCCGACGCCGCCAGCCAGGAACGGCTGCAGCGGATTGAGCGTGAGCTGGCGGAACTGGCCGAGCAGCAGAGCACGCTCAATGCCCAGTGGCAGCAGGAAAAAGGCGCCATCGACGGGCTCTCGACGCTCAAGGAGGAGATCGAACGGGTCCAGTTGCAGGTCGACCAGGCCAAACGGAGTTACGACCTCAACAAAGCTGCCGAACTGGAATACGGAATCCTGGCCGGACTGCAGAAACAGCTGGCTGAACAGGAGGCTGCCCTGGCAGACAGTGAGGAACGCAGTGATTCATCGCTGCTCCGAGAGGAGGTGCGTGAGAACGACATCGCCGAAGTGATTGCCAGGTGGACGGGAATCCCCGTGGCGAAGCTGGTTCAGTCGGAGATGGAGAAACTGCTGAACCTGGAGACCGAGCTGCACGGACGCGTCGTTGGGCAGACGCAGGCCGTCACAGCCGTCGCGGATGCCATCCAGCGTTCCCGTGCGGGACTGAGTGATCCGAATCGACCGATCGCCAGCTTTCTCTTTCTTGGTCCCACAGGCGTGGGAAAAACGGAACTGTCCAAAGCACTGGCTGCGCAACTGTTCGACAGCGAAGACGCCATGGTTCGCATCGATATGTCGGAATACATGGAGAAGCACAGCGTCAGTCGTCTGATCGGGGCGCCTCCTGGCTATGTGGGCTACGAATCGGGCGGCCAGCTCACCGAAGCCATTCGCCGACGTCCCTATGCCGTGATCCTGTTCGACGAGGTGGAGAAAGCCCACCCGGACGTCTTCAACGTGATGCTGCAAATTCTCGATGACGGCCGGGTCACCGATGGGCAGGGCCGCACCGTGGATTTCACCAACGCGGTGTTGATTCTCACCAGCAACATCGGCAGCCAATCCATTCTGGATCTGGGTGGAGATGACAGTCAGCACAGTGAGATGGAGCGTCGCGTCAATGACGCACTGCGGGCACACTTCCGGCCTGAATTTCTCAACCGCCTGGACGAAACGATCATCTTCCACAGCCTGCGAAAAGACGAATTGAGGCAGATCGTGGGCCTTCAGGTGGAGCGCCTCAGGCAACGCCTCGCTGATCGCAAACTCGACCTGAGCATCAGCGAATCAGCCACCGACTGGCTCGCGGACGCAGGTTATGACCCGATCTATGGAGCCAGGCCCCTGAAACGTGCGATTCAGAAAGAACTGGAGACCCCCATCGCCAAAGCCATCCTGAGCGGCCGCTACAGCGAGGGAGCTGAGGTAACGGTGTCGGTGGACTCGAGTGCGGAGAACGACGGGGCAACGACGCTGGTTCTGACCTGATTACGGGTGTGCAGCACGGAACCAATCAGGGATGGATTCAAAACATCCCGCATTGGCCCGGTTCTCCCTCGCCTCAACCTTCCAGCAGCAACTCCGGCCGCCGTCCCGCTGCTTCAGCAACGTGTTGGCCCAGGTCCAGACCAGACGTGCGGTCGCCTCCATGCCCACGTTCTCCATCACCCTCAGATCGAGAGCGCCCAGGTCATGCAGCCGCTGCCATTCCACCAGCAGTGGGTCATCCGCATTCACCAGAAAGGTGTGGTCGAAATGGTCGCGCAATTGCTGTTCCAGGGGTTTGAGACTGGAAAAATCCACCACGAAGCCACAGGCATCCAACCCGGTGGCGGCAAACCAGACCGTGAAGCTGCGGCTGTAACCATGCACAAATCGGCAGTGGCCTGGATGGTTCCACTGTCTGTGACAGCAGGGATACCCCTCAAACTGCTTTGAGCAGGTGAACGCGGAGGGAGGCACGACAGGCACTGGAGACTCTGGGACGGTACTGCGGGAGGATCAGGACATGAGATCTGCGTGCCCCAAGGTCTGATGCAGCCCCTGAGTTCCGAGTTCATCGACCACCTCCGTTTTAACGACGCAGGCCTGATTCCCGCTGTCGCCCAGGACTGGCTGGATGGGGCCGTGCTGATGCAGGCCTGGATGAACCGCGATGCCATCGAACGCACACTCAGCAGCGGTGAGGTTCATTACTGGAGTCGATCCCGCCAGGAGCTCTGGCACAAGGGGGCCACAAGCGGACATACCCAGAGGCTCGTGGGACTTCGGTACGACTGCGATGCCGATGTGCTGCTGCTGACCATCGAACAGACCGGAAATGTGGCCTGCCATACCGGGGCCCGGAGCTGCTTCTATGACGACAGTGAAGAGCCCACCGCGGGGGGTGCCGATGCCCTCCAACCCCCCGCTGACGTCTGCACCGAACTGTCCCGTGTGATCGAAGGACGACGGGACACTCCCGAGGAAGGGAGTTACACCAACAAACTCCTGGAGGGGGGCGACAACCGGATCCTCAAGAAGATCGGGGAGGAGTGCGCAGAATTTGTGATGGCCTGCAAAGACGACGATGGGTCCGAAATCGCAGGCGAAGCGGCCGACATCATCTTTCACCTTCAGGTTGCCCTTGCGCACCATGGTGTGAGCTGGCGCCAGGTGCAGAACGTGCTCGCCAAGCGCCGGGGCGCCCCACGACGTCACTGATCCGGCGCGCTGCTCACGCCAGGGGGCTGCAGCTGCCCGAAACGCGTTGGCTGCTGCCGAAGCCATTCAAAAGTGAGACGGTCGCGATCACTGAGGTCGATCACGGGCACGGAGGTCTGAGCAATTGCCAGGGCATCACTCGGATCATCGCTGTGCCCCCACAGACCGAAGGCGTGACCCAGTTCATGCAGGGCGGTGGCCTGAAGCACGGAGGCTCTGAGCTCAGGCGAGATCAGAACCCGAAGCCGCGGTTCAAGGCGCCAGAGGCCAGCGCGACGCACTTCCAGAGTCTCCAGAAGAGCCCTTCCGTTACTCGCGCGCCATCCCTGACTGAGATGCCTGAGCGGGGGACGCCGCCGCTCGATGCGCAGATGGGCTCGCTCCGGGTCGCCCACACGAACGATCGGAACAAGATCCGCCCAGGTTCGCAGCGCTGCATCAACGGCAGTCGACCAGCGCTGCTCCCAGCGATCGGGTGAAGGCATGGATGGCGACTCAAGCCAGACGCACCAAACCGGCAGCACGGGAGGTCCGAAACGCGTCACGGAGAGGCGGCCGGCGTAGCCAGGCAGATCGGTGGCATCGGTCCTGCGGAAGCTGAGATCGACGGTGCGAATGGCCTGGGCAGGAGGGCAGGGATCAGGTGTCATCCATCCATGCGTTGGAGCTTGACCTCAGACGCTCGGAAGACCGACACCACGAGCCATGAGGGTGGCGAGGAGAGGAATCAGAGCAAAACCCACCAGTTCAATGTTGATGATCCATCCGAGACGAGCGGCAAGCGCTTCCGACACCTTCGGAAGCTCACCCTTACGGAGGGGGATGGCCCAGAGCACGTAGGTGATCGTGGGATAGAGGGACAATGCGCCGACGGAGAGATAGAGGCCCACCTTCCACCAGAACAGGGGATTCGTTGTGTAGAACTCACTACCCTGACCGAAGTACAGCACCCGGAAGATTCCACTCACCAGCAGCGCCAGCGCTGCCATCCCGTACACCACGTCGGTGATGACCATGACGGTGGCGGTCCGGCGATCGGGATCCGGCCGAATCAAACGACGCTCCACCACGAGGGCGGCGAAACAGAGCATGAAGCTCAGGTAATGGACATAGGCAACCCCGGCGCCTTTCGCAATCTCGGGCGTCAGCACAGTGGCCAGCGTCATAGGTCTTCGTGGAGTCGGTTGACGGTAGCGAGACAGCGAGACCGCCGGACAGGGCACTGACAATCCAGAGGGGACATTCAGCTCAAGAGATCGGCGAGCGAAAAGAACGAAAACAAGAATAAAAAAGCAAAACGGAATAGCGGACAAAACATTAATTCCGCAGTCTTTCTTACACCTTCCTGGCGAAATCGTTTTCGCCCTAGCTTCAAAAAAGACAAGGGTTGGTGTGATGGTGAGTTCCCTGAGCGCATTCCTCGGCGAAATTGGTCGACATCAACTTCTGACGCCGGAACAGGAACTGACGATGGGGCGGAAGGTCCAGGCCATGGTGTCGATCACGGAGCGGTGTCTGCTGGCCGGTGGAAGCGGTCCCGCCTGCAACTACAGCGAGGAGGAGAAACGCATCATCAGAAAAGGGGAGAAGGCGAAGAATCAGATGATCACCGCCAACCTGCGTCTGGTGGTGAACCTGGCCAAGCGCTATCAGGGCAAGGGACTGGATCTTCTTGATCTGATTCAGGAAGGCACCCTCGGACTCACCCGCGCCGTTGAAAAATATGACCCCACCAGGGGCCACCGTTTTTCCACCTATGCCTACTGGTGGATTCGCCAGGGACTGAACCGGGCGCTCTCAACCCAGAGTCGAACGATCCGCATCCCTGTCAACGTCAATGAGAAGCTCACAAAATTACGGGCTGCAAAAGCGCGGTTGATGCAGCGCAATGGCCAGGCAGCAACTCCGGACCAACTGGCCACGGCCATGCAGATCTCCCGGGCCGAAGTGGATGATCTCCTGGGCTGCGAACTGCGCAGCGTGACGGTCAGTCTGCAGGGAATTGTCAAATCAAAATCCGATCCCTCGGAATTGGTGGACGTGCTACCGAGCGATGAACTGCCTCCGATGGAACAGGCTGAAATCGCTGAACGCACGGCATCCGCCTGGAAGCTGCTCGACAAATCCAATCTCACTCCGAAAGAGCGCACCGTTGTGATGCTTCGGTTCGGACTGGATGGCTCCAACGAATGGCGCACACTCGCTGAAGTGGCGCGTCACATGGGATGCAGTCGTGAATATTGCCGGCAAGTCGTCCAACGGGCACTGCGCAAACTGCGCAAGACAGGCATTCAGAGCGGCGTGATCGAGGCGCGGGCGGAGGTCTGAGGGCGACACTGAACGGCATCAGGCCCGAACCGCTCCAGCCATGGGAGACCACACCGCGTTTCAGGACCAGGTTGTCGATGCGGAGGTGATCGACAGTTCCGTGATCGACGAGAGCGCTCTGATCAGGTTGCTGCAACGGGCGGGCCGCAGCGTGGCTCGACCCGCCCTTGAGGTGCTGGAGCTTCTGATGGATACCGGCACACCTCCCCGGGCGCGGCTGACTCTGCTGGCTGCTCTGACATACCTGGTGATGCCGGTGGATCTGATTCCGGACCTCCTTCCCGTGGCGGGCTTCAGTGACGACCTTGTGGCGCTCACGGCGGTGATCGGCCTGAGCCGCCAACACCTCACCGACGCCATCAGACTTCGGGCGCAACGCAAACTGGATCGGTGGTTTCCCCCGGTCCGAACCGATCCCTGACACCGATGAGCCAATGGAATCCTGCGATGGAAGAGGAGCTGGTGGTCGTCCTCAAGGATTGGCTGAAACAGCAAGGACGAACCCAGGCTGACCTGCGCCGCAGCCTGCATGCAGCGTCAACACGCATGCCTGCGTTGCTTGAAGTGCTCGAACGGGATCATCGCAAGGGAGGACTGGCCGCACTGGCATCACGGCTGTGCGCGATCGAAGCTGATTGGCGACAGACCCCCGGCAGCGAAGCGGCATCAGGACGCCCGGGTGCAGACCCTGACCCAGATCCCTTCGGTCAGCTTGACCTGCTCCTCCAGGAAATCCGCGACGATTCCGTCAGCTGAGCGAAATCCATTGCAAAGTGTGGGGAGTTGTTGTCCAGTCGTGTCGCTCGGAACTGTCCACAAGACCGTCGGTATGACCCTGATCGGGCTGTCTGCCATGGCAGGGGTGTCGGGGTTGGCTCAAACCGAAACCTGGCTCCTCGGCCCCGACAGCCGTACCGGCAAGGAGAGCCGTGTGGTTCCCACCGATTGCGTCAAGGGAGAGGACGGATCCGTGACCTGCGACACCAAAATTGAAAATCCCCCCGGCGACACCCCAGCGCGCCCCTACTACCAGCCCTTCAGCAACTGAATCTGATTCGTGCCATTGCCTCGCCGAACCTGGCCCCCGTTTCTGAAGGTCGTCGACGCCGCCGAGCAGAAGGTGGCCAAGGTGCTCACAGTGATCACTGCGGTGGTGATCGCAGCAGCACTCGTGCAACTCATCCTGCGCGTCGGGGCAGAACTGATCAGCCCGCAACCCGCAAACTGGCTCGGTGACGGCCTGATCAAGGTGCTTGGTGACCTTCTGACAGTTCTGATCGCACTGGAAGTGCTCCAGAACGTCACGAGCTACCTGCGCCGCCATGTGGTGCAACTGGAATTGGTGCTGGTCACGGCGCTGACAGCCGTGGCGCGAAAGGTGATCGTCCTCCCTGCAGGATCGGAAAACAAACCACAGCTTCTGATCGGGCTCGGTGTTGCATCCATCGCTCTGGCAGGTGCCTACTGGCTGGTGATGCGCGCCAACCCGATCAGACAGAGGGATCAGTCATCCCACCAGTAAAAGGCCAGCCACAGCGTGCCTGGATCGCAATCCGTTCTCACCACGCGATGACGCCGACCGGGCGGCAGATAGAGGCCATCCCCGGTACAGAGATCAAGGGTCTGCATTGGGTCAGCAACCTCAAGCTGAGCGCTGCCCCGAAGCAGCGTCAGCCATTCGTGCTCACGCTGGTCGTACCAGAAGCCTGAAGGACTTGAGGAACCACACGAATGGATCAACTCCAGTCGCCAGCTGCGGCCTGACTGAAGCTCACGGATGGATTCAGCACCCTGCCCAGGCGAGGGTTCCCGGAGCAGGGGGTCCACCGACACACCACCGACTGGCCCGCCGGTCAACGAAGGACGTGGTGATGCCCCCTCATGCCGTACCGCGTCATCGCCCCAGCGCCTGCCGATGTCATACCCCCAGAGCTGTGCCAGCTGCACAACCTGATTGTGATCTGCACAGGCCGCGAAGGCGGCGCGGCGGCGCGGGTCCTGGTCGAGAGAGGTGACCAGGGCGTTCAGCTGCTGCACCTTGTGCAGAAATCGCTGCAGATCGGCTTCCGCCACCCCCTTCTCCCGAGCCTCAGCCCGATCCTGGCAAACAAGGACCGAATCGCGACAGCGGCATGCGGGACGAGGGCCAGGCTTGGATCCGGGCAGAGCTGCGAAGAGGCTCCTTAGGGGCGGACAAGGACAATGGGTGCAGTGCAGTCAAACGTCATGGGTTGTCGTCAGCATCCGGTGTCCGAAGTCGTGCATTCGCTGGTCCTGGGGACCACCTGCATCGCCTTGATGATGCTCTGTCTGATCACGGCACCAGCTGGCAGTGAAGCCCTGCAGGCCGATGGTGAAGCTCTGTTCAATCACAACTGCGTCGGTTGTCACATCAACGGAGGCAACATCATCCGACGCGGACGAACGCTCAAGCGCGCTGCTCTGGAGCGCAACGGTCTCGACAGTGTCGATGCGATTGCGCGGGTGGCCCGGGAGGGAATCGGCCAGATGAGTGGCTATGGCGACGCTCTCGGACCCAACGGCGACCAGATTGTTGCCGAATGGATCTGGGAACAGGCTCAGAATGCCTGGACCCACGGATAAACATCAATGGCGGTCCAGATTCCCTCGCGCCAGTAGACATCGTCTTCGAGCAGCTGACGCACATCTGCGCAGGTCGACGCTTCAAAGATTCCGAAGACATGCGTACTGCCTTCTGTTGGGCCAAGCGTGATCAAAGTGCCCTCATCCTTAAGAACCTTCAGACGCGCAAGATGCTCATCACGAAAGGGCGTGCGCTTCTCAAGCGCGTTCTGGCAATACGTCCCCCAGAGAACAAAACGGGCCATTAACGACAACAACTGCTGACGAACAAGGGTAATCGAATTGTCAATGGCATAACGAAAGACTCAATGGCTATGGTCAAAGAAGAATCATTGGGAACGTAATCATGCTGACCGGAAGTGATCTTTTAAACAAGGTCAAGGAACTTGGCGATGCGAGCAAGTCTGATCTGGTACGCGCCTGCGGATATCGTTCCACCAAGAAGGATGGTGGGGAGCGTCTTAATTTCACAGCGTTTTACGAGGCCCTGCTTGTCGCCAAAGGGGTCAACCTCAGCAGCGGTGGATCAAGTGGTGGCGTCGGAAAAGGGGGACGCAAATTGTCGTACATCGCCACCGTGCAGGGAAACGGGAACCTGCTAATCGGTAAGGCTTACACCGCAATGCTGGATCTGACGCCCGGCGACGAGTTCGAGATCAAACTCGGACGCCAGCAGATCAGACTCGTGCCTGCAGGAGCAAGCGACGACGACGCGTAAGCGTCAGTCGGCGGCGCGGCGTAGTTGCAGGCAGAATTCACCCGCGTCGGCAGCAGCTGCGCCAGGGGCTGAGGCTGCAATCCGCTTGACCAGCGCACTGCCCACAATGGCGCCTGCCGCTCCCCAGGACTTGACCTGGGCGACCTGATCCGGCCCCGAGATACCGAAGCCAACGGCCACGGGAATCGGGCAACAGGCCTTCAAGGTCTGCACCAGCGAAGAGACCCGACCTTCAAGGCTGGTGCGCTCTCCAGTGACTCCCGTCACACTGACCAGATAGGTGAAGCCGCGGCTGGAGGCAGCAATGCGCTGCATGCGGTCCGGGGGGGTGGTGGGCGCCACCAGCAACACCAGATCCAGCCCATGGGCCCTGGCCAGGGGCGACAGGCGCTCCGCCTCTTCGAGGGGCAGGTCCGGAACCACCAACCCGGAGGCGCCGGCGGCTGCAGCCTCTGCAAAAAAGCGTTCCGCCCCTCGATTCAGAAGTGGATTGCTGTAGGTGAAGAGAATCACAGGGATGGTGAGCCGGTCCTTGAGGCCGGTCAGCATCTCAAGCACACGCGCAGGTGTGGCCCCGGCGTCGAGGGCGCGCTGGGCCGAGGCCTGAATCACCGGGCCGTCGGCCAGAGGATCGCTGTAGGGAATGCCCAGTTCCACCATGTCGGCGCCATTGGCCTGAAGGCTGAGCAGAACATCGGCAGTGGTGGCCAGATCAGGATCCCCAGCCATCAGAAAGGGCATCAATGCCATCTTTCCCTCCTGCTGAAGGCTCGCGAAACGTGACGCGATCGGCGACATGGATTCAGTCACGTTCACTGCAGAGCTGATCATGGAAAGCGAAGGAGAGCCGGTGGGACGCAGCGTGTGCACTGCGGGAGCCTACGGGTCAGGGGTGGATTCAGGCGAGAGCTGTTCCAGCAGTGCCTGTTGCTCATCGGGACTCAAGGCGTCGAAGCGCTCCTGAAGCTGAGCATCAGTGATCTGGTCATACTCCTCTCTGTACCTGCGACGCTGCTCCATGTAGGTCATGTTGCCGGTGACGACCCTGAACAGGTAGGAGCCTGTCCAGAGCACCACAATCACGACGAGCACCGCTTCCGCTGCAATCCCGGCAGAGGCCCCCTCAAATCCGGCAGCGTTGAACACGCCATAGCCCACTCCGCCCAGCACAAGGACCAGCAGACCCACCAGGAGGACGTTCAGACGACTCAAGGGATCAGACCTCGCCCTGGCCCTGCAGGCGGAAATTGAGGAACGGCGCGAACACGATCATGCCGGGGAAAAACAGAAACACCAGGCCGTAGATCAGGAGCCTCTCCAGCTTGTCCATCCGGTGCCAGCGTTTGTTCATCCAGAAGAAGAGTGCGAGAGGCACCACCACCAGGTAAAGCCCGCCGAGGACGGCATAGGCGGCAAGCACGAGCAAGGTCTCTGTGCTGACCAACGTGGTGAGGGCTTCCGGCAACACGGGTCTCCCGTTGAATGATTGAAATCTAAGATGCCGTGCATGGCTCTGACTGGGCCAGTGCCGCCGGGGGCATGGCGGAATTGGTAGACGCACGCGACTTAAAATCGCTTGTCCCGAAAAGGACGTGGGGGTTCAAGTCCCCCTGCCCCCATTGCCTTGTCCATCCACTGCTCGCGTGCAGACCAGGGGAGACCTTCCCATCGGCACGGGATGGCTAGCCATCCACGATGGAGGTGATGCTCCAGGGCAGTGTTTCCCGCGCATGGAAGAGCACTGGGACCTGGTCGGGAGGAAGAGCGGACTTGGCATGGTCCGATACCCCCTCCGGCTGGAGGCGTGCGGGAATCTCCTGCGGGATGCGCTCAAGCGTCACTGTCCCCTGGTTCAGAGGCAGACCGTAGAACCGGGGTCCATGCACGCTGGCGAAGCCCTCGAGATGCGCAAGCGCGTCCTCCTGCTCGAACAGGGTGGCGTAGCTCTCGAGTGCGTGGAGCGCATTGAAGATCCCGGCACAGCCGCAGGCGGATTCCTTGCCCTTCCTGGGGTGCGGTGCGGAATCCGTGCCCAGAAAGAAACACGCCTGTCCACCCGTGGCGGCCTTGACGAGGGCGCGGCGATGGCTTTCGCGCTTGATCACCGGGAGGCAATAGAAATCGGACCTCAGGCCGCCGGCGAACATCGCATTGCGATTCAGGTGCAGGTGGTGCGGTGTGATGGTCGCCGCAAGCTGAGGGCCACCACTGGAGACATAATCGACAGCCTGCTTGGTGGTGATGTGCTCGAGCACCACTTTCAGGCCCGGATGGCGCTGGCGCAGTGGAATCAGATGCCGCTCGATGAACACTGCTTCACGGTCGAAGATGTCGACATCGGGGTCCGTGACCTCACCGTGCACCAGCAGCGGCATTCCGAGCGACTCCATGGCCTCGAACAGCGGCGCAATCGCCGCAAGGTCTGTCACGCCTGAGGCGGAGTTGGTCGTGGCGTTCGCCGGATAGAGCTTGGCGGCTGTGAACACTCCGTCCCGATACCCGCTCTGGAGAACCGCTGGGTCGAGGTCATCGGTGAGGTACGCCGTCATCAACGGCGTGAAGGACGCAGTCGCGGGCAGAGCCGACACAATCCTGTCCCGATAGGCGACGGCAGCCTCCACCGTTGTGATCGGAGGTCTGAGGTTCGGCATCACGATGGCGCGAGCGAAGACCCTTGCCGTGGCAGGCAGAACAGCCTCGAGCATCGCGCCATCCCTGAGATGCACATGCCAGTCATCAGGGCGACGAAGGGTCAGACGGGATGGCGATGCCATAGGCGGAGGTTGAACGATCAGTTGAGACCGGCCACAGCGAGACGCAGAGCCTCACAGCGATCCGTGGTGATGGACTGCTCAGGGAGCTGCTCGAGCAGCTTCAGCTTCTCAAGCCGTTTGCGGGTGGCGCCGGGCTGAAGCACCAGATGCACGGATCGCCCCACCTCGATGGCCTCCTTGATGGCGTTCTCCAGAGCCAGGGACGCCGTCACCCCGAGGTGGGACACCTCATGGAGATCAAACACGACAGCCTCACAATCCACGATCGCGTTGTGCTCACGGGAGATGGCCTTCGCAACTCCGAAGATCATCGGACCTGCCAGCTGGAAGAGCAGAACCCGTCCTGAGGCCTGATCAATGAGCTGCTGCTCCTCGGCGGACAGCTCGATATCGTCGTCCGTCGTGCTGATGGTCTTGACCCGCTTCGACTGCAGGGCGCTCATGCGATCGATCGTCAGCACGTTGGCCACGAACACGCCGATGCCCACCGCTGCGATCAGATCCACGAGCACGGTGAGTGCGATCACCCCGTAGGTGATCAGAGCGGCCTTCAGCGACAGGTGATGGGCACGCCTGAGGAAATCCCAGTCAATGATGTCGATACCAACCTTGAGGGCGATGCCGGCCAGAACCGCCAGGGGGATCTGGGATGCAAGCGGTGCCGCGACGAGCACGACAACCATCAGGATCACCGCTCTGATGATCCCGGAGAGGGCCGAACGACCGCCGGCCTGAATGTTCACAACCGTTCCCATCGTGGCGCCGGCACCGGGAAGTCCTCCGAACAGGCCGGACGCGATGTTGGCCAGACCTTGGCCGACCAGCTCCTTGTTGGAATCGTGCTCAGTGCGGGTGAGGCTGTCAGCCACAACGGATGTGAGCAGGGCATCGATGCAACCCAGCATTCCAAGCACCGCGGCATCAACGAACATCAGGCTCAGCTGTCCACCGTCGAAGCGCGGCATCTGTGGAGTGGGCAGTTGGGCCGAGAACTCACCGATCACGGCAAGATCAAGGTCCTTCGGCAGCAGGGTGTAAAGAGCAGTCCCCACCACCAGTGCCAGCAGCTGGGGAGGACAGAATTTCTTCAATGCCCCCGGCGTGAACCAGAGGATGGCCACGGTGACGACCGCCAGAGCAAGCTCAGGCGTATCGACGTTGGTCACCAGATCTGGAATGCGGGCAATGGTTCCCCGGACACCTCCCTGGGCGTCCTGGCCCAGGAATGCCGGCAGCTGAAGGATCACCAGAATCGCGCCGATGCCTGACATGAACCCGGAGATCACCGTGTAAGGCATCTGGGTCACGTAGCGACCGAGCCTGAACACCCCGAAAAGGATCTGGAACAGGCCCGCCAGAATGACGACGGTGAAGGCCATGGCCATGGCGGTCTCCTTGTCGGGAGCCGTGGCGGTCAGGCTGATGATCACCGAGGTGAACACCACGGTCATGGGCCCTGTGGGCTCGGAGATCAGGGTGGGCGTTCCTCCGAAGAATGCGGCCACGAGACCGATGATCACGGCTCCCCAGAGGCCGGGGCCCGGATCCCCTGTGGCAGCCACACCAAAGGCGAGCGCCATGGGCAGCGCCACAACAGCTGCCGTCAGACCACCGAATGCGTCCCCCTTGATGTTCTGGGTGCTGATGCGATTCAGAAGCACGAACCGTTGATTGGGAGAGAGTCGGGAAATGTTAGGTGGCCCCTCGTTTCAAGAACTTCCCGACCAATCAGGAATCGCAATCGGCCAGGCAGCAGAATCAACCAATCCTCATGCTCACGCGATGCCCCCGTTCCTGCTCTCGGCATTGGAAGTGCTTGTGGGCATCGGCCTCCTCTTCGGTGGCGGGGAACTGTTTGTTCAAGGTGCCGTGACCTTGGCCCTGGTCTTCGGCATTCCACAGCTGGTGATCGGTCTCACAGTGGTCTCCCTCGGGACCAGTGCACCGGAGTTCTTCGTCAGCATCGGTTCAGTGCTGCGTCAGTCCGATGCCCTTGCCGTGAGCAACGTGGTCGGCAGCAACATCTTCAACGTGATGGTGGTGCTGGGAAGCAGCGCGCTTGTGCTTCCACTCCAGGTCGAGAGTCGCCTTGTGCGGAGAGATGTGCCCCTCCTTCTGGCGGTGTCGGCGGCGGTGTGGGGAATGGCCTCCTCCGGAACCGTGACCTGGCAGGCCGGAGTCGCTCTGCTGCTGGCGTTGGTCATCAACACCGTTTGGGAGATCCGCACTGCGCGCGAAGAACCGGAGGAGATGGAAAATGCTGAACCAGAGATCGATGCTGAAACGGCCGATGAAGGCTGGTTCAAGGCCTCGATCCGACTGCTGGCTGGAATTCTGGTATTGGGATTTGGAGCGAATCTCCTCGTCAAGGGGGCCAGCGCCGTTGCCCTGCAGCTCGGGGTCAGTGAAGCCGTCGTTGGACTGACGATCGTGTCAGCCGGCACCTCGATGCCCGAATTGATCACCTCCCTGGTGGCAGCCCTGAAGGGCCGCACGGATCTGGCCATCGGCAATGTGGTGGGAAGCTGCCTGCTGAATCTGCTGCTTGTGCTGGGCGGCGGAGCGATTGCAGCAGGCGCCCGGGGCCTTCAGGTGAGCCCTGAGCTGATCCATGACGATCTGCCGGTGATGCTGCTCACCTGCCTGGCCTGCTTCCCGATCTTCTGGACCAAAGGCGCGATCTCCAGGCTGGAAGGCGGAATTCTCGTGGGCCTTTACCTCGTTTATCTCACCGACAACGTTCTCCCGAGAACGATGTTCGCCAGTTATTCCGATGAATTCCGCCTTGTGGCGCTCTGTCTGGTGTTGCCGATTGTGATGGTGGTGATCACCACCCAGGCGTTGGTCTACTGGCGACAGGTCAGGCACCAGCGGTAGAGCTCCTGAGACCAGTGGCAGTGGCTCAGGCCATGGTCACGAACTCTTCAGCAACCGACGGATGCAGAGCCATGGTGCGATCGAAGTCGGCTTTGGTCGCGCCCATCCCGATCGCAATCGCTGCCATCTGAATGATCTCGGCGGCATGCTCGCCGACCATGTGACATCCAAGGACGCGATCACTGGTGGACTCCACGACGAGCTTGAGCAGACAACGCGGACCTGACTTGGGCAAGGCCTGCGCCATGGAGCGGAACCTGGCACGAAACACCTGGATCTGATCGCGTCCATGACGGTCGATCGCCTCCTCTTCACTCAGACCCACCGTGGCGAGCTCGGGTTGACTGAACACGGCGCTGGCGACAAGGTCGTGATCAACCTGGCGATGGCGACCGGCAAAGACGGCGTCGGCATAGGCGCGCCCCTCATCAACGGCCACGGGGGTCAGGCAGACACGGTCGGTGACATCCCCGACCGCATGAATATGCGGGATGTTGGTGGCCTGATCCGCATCCACAGGAATCCGCCCTGCGTCCACGCGCACACCTGCGGCATCCAGATCGAGTCCGTCGAGGAACGGACGGCGACCGGTGGCCAGCAACACGCCTCCACAGTGGATCGCCTCACCCCCTTCCGTCTGGACGGTGTAGGCCTCCCCTACAGCCTTGATCAACGCGGGACTGGTGCCGAAATGAATGGAAACACCGCGCTCCTGCATTCCCTCCCGCACGGTCTCCGCAAGCTCCCTGTCAAAGCCACGCAGCAGATGGGAGCCCCGCACAAGCTGGATCACCTCCACTCCCAGGCCCTGAAGAATGCAGGCGAATTCACAGGCGATGAAACCGGCCCCGACAATCACCACGCGGGAGGGGTAGGACTCCTGGAGAAACATGTCGTCGCTGACCCAGGCCAGCTCTGCGCCGGGCAGGGCAGGGCGCTGGGGACGCCCCCCGACCGCGATCAGAATGTGCTTGCCGTGAAGAACCCGCTCGTCACCGCCACTGGATCGGATCGCGATCCGGTGATCGTCGAGAAAACGCCCCCATCCACTGACGAGCTCCACACCAGCCTTGGTCAGAAACTCAAGGTGCAGGGCATTCAGGCGATCCACCTCGGCACGTACATTGCGCAACAGCACTCGAACATCCTGGGAGGCTTCACCAACGCTGAGGCCGTAACTGGATGCCGCTTCCAGTTGCTCCTGCACCTGGGATCCGTAGACAAGCAGCTTCTTGGGGACGCACCCCCGAATCACGCAGGTGCCACCTACACGGTCGCCTTCAACGATGGCGACCCGAGCCCCATGCCTGGCTGCCCGTTTCGCAGCAGCCAGGCCACCGGAGCCCGCTCCCAGAACAATCAGATCAAAACCTTCGTCCAAGGGTCGGCGGGCTGAGCCCCAGCTGACCCCATTGTGCGGGATCTGACCTGAGTTGTGATCAGGCGACAGCTGCAGCAGCGCGGTCGAAGTAGGTGCCGATTTCGCTCATCAGCGCGGTGCAGTCACCCTGGGTGATGCCGGACTTGTCGTTGGCGATGGCAATGGCGGCTTCCTTCAT
>JBGKDM010000280.1:0-2305 GCA_042954165.1 Synechococcus sp. | reverse complement strand
ATCAGCGCCAACGCCTCCGGCATCATCCGTGACGCTGTTGCCAAGGCACTGCTCTATTCGGACATCACCCGTCCGGGCGGCAACATGTACACCACCCGTCGCTATGCAGCTTGCATTCGCGATCTGGACTATTACCTCCGCTATTCCACCTACGCCATGCTGGCGGGTGACACCTCCATCCTCGATGAGCGTGTCCTCAACGGCCTCAAGGAGACCTACAACTCCCTCGGCGTTCCCATCGGCGCAACCGTGCAGGCCATCCAGGCCATGAAGGAAGTCGTGGCAGGCCTCGTCGGCCCTGACGCGGGTAAGGAGATGGGTGTCTATCTCGATTACATCTGCTCAGGCCTCGGCAACTGAACCCATGCGGTTGTTCAAAGTCACCGCTTGCATTCCGAGCCCTGAAAAAGTTCGGACGCAACGCGAGCTGCAAAACACCTTCTTCACGAAGTGGGTTCCCTACGACAGCTGGTTCGCTGAACAACAGCGAATCCAGAAGCAGGGCGGACGGATCATCAAGGTGGAGCTCTGCACCGGTGGTCGACAAGTCAACGTCGGCAACTGATCTTCTTCAGAATCAGCGAATCCCGGCCTCTGGTCGGGATTTTTTGTGTTTGCACGTCTTGGCAAAACCCGCTGGAAACGGCTGAATGGACCTTCAGAACCCAGGTGCCTTGTCACGCAGACGCGAACGCCATGAACGGAGATCACGCCTGCGCGACACGCAGACGTCAGGGCGAAGGAAGAACGGTGCGCAGGCTGCTTCACGCCTGCAGAGCATCCTTCCGTTGGACTGGTCGTTGTGGCCCACGGAAGCCAGGCTGCTGCTGAGTCTGACCGCCATCTGGAGCCTGGCTGGACTCCTGGTCCTGGGTTCAGCAAGCTGGTGGGTCGCATCCCGTGAGATGGGGGAAGGGGCCTACTACCTCAAACGCCAGCTGGTCTGGATGGCAGCGAGCTGGAGCCTGCTCGGTCTGGCCATCAGCACCGACCTGCGTCGGTGGATGCGCATGGCTGGGCCCGCCCTCTGGCTGGGCTGCGGGTTGGTGGCAGCAACCCTCGTCTTCGGAAGCACGGTGAATGGTGCCAGCCGCTGGCTTGTCCTCGGCCCCGTCCAGATTCAGCCCTCCGAATTGGTGAAACCCTTTGTGGTGCTCCAGGCCGCCAATCTGTTCTCTCAATGGAACCGCAGACCGTTGGATCAGCGCATCCTCTGGCTGGGAACCTTTGCTGTCCTGATTCTGCTGATCCTCAAACAGCCCAATCTCAGCACCGCTGCACTCACAGGACTGCTGCTCTGGTTGATGGCATTTTCGGCAGGACTGAGGCTGAGATCTCTGTTCGGAACAGCTCTGGCCGGAGTGACGGTCGGGATCGGCAGCATCATGATCAACGAGTACCAACGGCTGCGGGTGGTGTCGTTTCTCGACCCTTGGCAGGACCCCCAGGGCGATGGTTACCAGCTGGTCCAGTCCCTGATGGCCATCGGATCCGGCGGAGTGTTTGGTCAGGGCTTCGGCCTGTCCACGCAGAAACTGCAGTACCTCCCGATCCAGAGCACGGATTTCATCTTTGCCGTCTATGCCGAGGAATTTGGCTTCATCGGCTCCGTCATGCTGGTGCTCTTCCTGATGCTGGTGGCATTTCTGGGGCTACGCATCGCCTTGCGCTGCCGCAGCAATCAATCGAGGCTCACAGCCATCGGATGCTGCACACTCCTGATTGGCCAGTCAGTGATGAACCTTGCTGTGGCCTCAGGATCCATGCCAACGACGGGGCTGCCTCTGCCCCTTGTCAGTTATGGAGGAAATTCGCTCCTGTCCAGCCTGATGGTGGCTGGATTGCTGATCCGCTGTTCCCTGGAATCCACCACGCTGATAGGGGGACTGAGGCCCCGAAAAACCCGTGAGCCGAACGTTCAGATCCCATCGCGGAGTCGATAGGGTGATGAACGCATCAGAGCCCGGAGCCGCCGGGAGCGACCAGTTCGATGTCTGCCCTGGCGACCGTCTTCCCTGACCTATCAGAGCTCGCTCGCCACAGCGAGCAACTCCTCACCCATGCGCTGAATTCCCCGGGGCCTCTGACACTGGGGCTCGTGTTCGTCGGTGGTGCACTCACGAGCCTCGGGCCCTGTTCCCTGTCTCTGCTGCCGGTCACCCTTGCGTATCTGGCTGGATTTGAATCCAGTCAGCCAGCCTGGCAACGGAGCCTGCTGTTCTCATCCGGGATTGTTGGTGCACTGGTGATTCTCGGCAGCCTCAGCGGTCTCGTTGGACGCATCTACGGCCAGGTTCCCGATGTC
>JBGKDM010000279.1:0-6616 GCA_042954165.1 Synechococcus sp. | reverse complement strand
AACGCGAACACCGCTGGTGCCCAGGTCCACACCGAGCGCCAGCGGTTGCATCACGGATCAGGCCTGCTGAATCTCCTTGGCCTTGGCACTGACATCCTCCCAAGGCAGATTGAGGTCTGGGCGTCCGAAATGGCCGTAGGCGGCTGTGTCCTGGAAGAAGCGCCCACCCCGTTGCTGGGGGAGGTCACGGAGCCCGAAGGTTTCGATGATGGCCCCGGGGCGAAGGTCGAAATGCTTCTGGACCAGGCTGGTGAGATCAGCATTGGAGATCCTGCCGGTGCCGAAGGATTCGACGAGGATCGAGACGGGCCTGGCGACACCGATCGCGTAGCTGAGCTGCACTTCGACCCGTTCCGCCAAGCCTGCTGCCACAAGGGTTTTGGCCACGAATCGGGCGGCGTAGGCCGCTGAGCGATCCACCTTGGTGGAGTCTTTCCCGGAGAAGGCTCCGCCGCCATGACGCGCGTAACCGCCGTAGGTGTCGACGATGATCTTGCGACCTGTCAGGCCTGCATCGCCCTGCGGTCCACCCACCACAAATTTGCCGGTGGGGTTCACCAGAAATTTGGTGGCGTCCTGGTTTGGCTTGAGATCGAGATCAGCGGTTGCGGGCTCCACGACGTGGGTCCAGAGGTCAGCGCTGATGCGTTCCCGGATTCCTTTCTCATCAGTCAGTCCCGCGACTTCAGCGGTGTGCTGTGTTGAGATCAGAATGGTGTCGATGGCCACCGGCCTGTCGTTCTCGTAAACGACGCTGACCTGGGTTTTGCCGTCTGGCAGCAGATAGTCGAGGGTGCCGTCATGACGGACCTCCGCCAGGCGTCGGGAGAGGCGGTGCGCCAGGCTGATCGGCAGGGGCATCAGCTCTGGAGTTTCATTGCAGGCGTAGCCGAACATGATTCCCTGGTCGCCTGCCCCGACCAGATCCAGCGGGTCGCCCGCATGGTCGTCAGCTTCGTCCACACCCTGGGCGATATCGGGCGATTGCTGATCGAGTGCCACCAACACAGCGCAGCTGTTGGCATCGAAGCCACCGGCCCTGGCACCGCTGTAGCCGATTTCGCGGATCACACCACGCACCAGGCTGATGAAATCAACCTGGGCCTTGGATGTGACCTCACCGGTGATCATGCAGAGGCCGGTGTTCACAACCGTTTCGCAGGCCACGCGACTGGATGGATCCTGTGCCAGCAGTGCATCCAGAACGGCATCGCTGACCTGGTCGCAGATTTTGTCCGGATGCCCCTCGGTCACTGATTCCGAGGTGAAAACGTACTGGCTCATTTTGACTCTGTCTTGCCGGAGACTTTAGTTGGCGGTTGTCACTGCATCGATCAAGGCGCAACAACCTCCAGATCCTCCCAGTGGCTGATGATTTTTTCGTGATGTGTGAGGTTCGGACTTCGCGTCCAGCCCGCGACATAGCCGAGGCTGAGGCCAATTCCCGCCCGTCGCGCCATCAGCAGATCTGAATCCGCATCCCCAATCAGTACGCAACGCTCGGGCTTGAGCTCGAGCTGTTCGCACAGTGCATGCACTGCTGAGGGGTCAGGTTTATTGGGATGATCATCCGCACTCCAGATTCCTGAGATGTGGGCGTTCAGCTGATGGCTGGTCAGGAACCGTTCGATCCCTGCCCGGGTGTCATTGCTGATCACAGCGCAGGTCACCCCCGTCTCCTGGAGTCTGTGGATGATCTTGCCCGCGTCCGGCAGAAGAGGACTTGAGGCCTCTTTCGCCTCATCGCGTGCGCTTTGCCGGGAGCGGGAAGCGTTCTCAAAGCTCTGCTCTGCGAGAACGAGAGCCTGAGGCCAGGACTCGCCCATCAGGCTGAAGAGAGTGGCCGTGGCCAGAAGATTGTGCTGGCGTGAGGCAACGGCCAGGAGTCCTTCGGGGCTGACACAGGAACCAACCAGGCCGTAGGCCTGAAGCAGGAGTTCCCGAAACCTTGTGATGTTCGCCTCCATGTCGTGGCCACGGGCCTGACCTTGCGCAAGCAGACACGCGCAGGCTGCTTCAACACGGCTTTGTCCCTGCTCGACCAAGCGGGGTTCGCTATGGGAAAGGGTGCCGTCCTTGTCGAACAGCACCCCGTCAAAGTCGCCCAGAGGCTTGCCACAAAGCAGCAACTGAGCCATTTGGATGCGCTGATTCTCAGCCCATCATGCCGTAGGCCTCTTCGCCTTCTTCAGCCTGCTCCATCAGCATCTGCTTGTAACGGGCTGCCATCTCTTCAGCTTTTTCGAACACCTTCTGAGGGTCGGTCAGCATGTCACCGGGCTCAGGCTCGAGGGCTTTGGTGGAGAGGGAGATGCGCCCACGCTCAGCGTCGAGGTCGATGATCATGACCTTCATCTGGTCGTTCACATTGAGCACGGAATGAGGTGTCTCGATGTGCTCGTGGCTGATCTCGGAAATGTGCAGTAGGCCGCTGACGCCACCAATGTCGATGAAGGCACCGTAAGGCTTGATGCCGCGAACCGTGCCAATCACGACCTCGCCCACTTCCAGGCGATTCATCTTGCGCTCGACCAGAGCACGACGATGGCTGAGCACCAGGCGGTTGCGCTCTTCATCCACCTCCAGGAACTTGAGGGGGAGGAAGTCTGCGACCAGCTCTTCCTTGGGCTTGCGAGTGCTGATGTGGCTGCCGGGGATGAAGCCGCGCAGGCCTTCAACACGCACGAGAGCACCACCGCGGTTGGTGGCGAAGACCTCGGAGTAGATGGTGGCGTCTTCCTTCTGGAGCTGGCGCACACGTTCCCAGGCACGCTGATATTCGATCCGGCGGATCGACAGCGCCAGCTGGCCGTCTTCGTTCTCCTCACTCATGATGAAGAACTCACGGATCTCGCCCGGTTGCAGGACGTCGCTGAGACCTTCAACACGGTTGATCGAGACCTCCTGCATCGGCATGAAGGCGGCGGTCTTGGCGCCGATATCAATCATCGCCCCCTTCGACTCGAGAGCAAACACCGTGCCGTTGACGATATCGCCGGGCTTGAAGTTGTAGTCGTACTTGCTCAGCAGAGCTGCGAACTCATCCAGCGAGAAGCCAGCGCTTTCAAGATCGCGTGGGTTGGCCCGGCTGCTGGGATCATCAGCGCTGGGTACATCCTCCGGGATGCTCAGGTCATCGTCGGGAAAGGCTTCAGCGGCAACGTCAGCGCCGGCAGCCTCAACAGCCGCATCCTGCTCTGTTGTTGCAGCTGGATCCTGAACCTGATCGGTGGAGGTAACAGACATGAAGGGGTGGCGGTCTGCCCGAGGGCAGTGCGAAAAAAGAAGCCGAGGCCCGCCGACCTCAAGCAATCAATCTCTCATTTTACAGATGACGTGTCCGGTCAAGCGACGACAAGCTTCGTCGTCTTGCTGTCGAGGCCATCGAGCGTTGCGACAAAATCGTTGATTCCCTGAAATTGGCGGTAGACCGACGCGAACCGCACATAGGCCACTTCGCTGAGCTGTTTGAGCTCTGCGAGCACGAGCTCGCCGATTTCTTCGCTGGAGACGTCCCTCGCGTTCCGTTGTTGAAGTGTCAGTTCCAGTTCATCGACGACGGATTCGAGTCGGGAGGCGGTGAGACCTGTCTTTTCGCAAGCTCTTCCCAGCCCATGAAGAAGTTTCGTGCGGCTGAAGGTTTCACGATTTCCGTTCCGCTTGAGCACCGTGATCGGCATGGTCTCAACGCGTTCGTAGGTGGTAAAGCGAAATTCGCAATTCAGGCATTCACGCCTCCGCCGCACACTTTTGCCGCTGTCAGCCGAGCGGGATTCGAGTACCCGACTGTCTGTGTTTTGGCAGGAAGGGCACTGCACGCCCGCGCTTCTCCGTCTCTAAAAGTGTTCCAAGCTTAAACGTGTTGTCGACCTTTGAACAGTCTCCGGTCTGTTTGTGGTTGTTTCTGTGCTCTCTCTTTTCGGATTTCAGCTGGATTGCAATAAAAAGCCCCGCCTGACGGCGGGGCTTGGCGTGGTCTGGAGATCACTTGCCGATCTTCGGGGGATCGCGGAAGGCGATTGCAAAGAAGAGGGTGGCGATGGCCAGAGTCAAGATCAGGATGTAAGCAAAGCTTTCCATCGATAGTCTCCTGGGTTTCGATCAGCTGAGGGTGGAACCTGCAGGGGGCACGTAGCCCTCGGGCAGACGACGGGTCGAACGGTCACCCAGTTTCTGGAAGAGGCCGAATTCAACCTGTTCGCCGAGATCAGGGTCAACGCCAGCGAACACATCACGGTAGAGGGTGCGGGCACCATGCCAGATGTGGCCGAAGAAGAAGAGAAGTGCGAAACAGGCATGACCAAAGGTGAACCAGCCGCGAGGTGAACTGCGGAAGGTGCCATCAGAGTTGTAGGTCTCACGGTCAAACTCGAAGGCTTCTCCGAGTTGGGCCTTGCGTGCCAGACGCTTCACGTCGGAAGGGTCGGTGAAGGTCTGTCCGTTGAGAGCACCTCCGTACACCGTGGCTGTCACGCCCTGCTGTTCGAAGGAATACTTCGCTTCGGCACGACGGAAAGGAATGTCTGCGCGAACAATGCCCTGTTCGTCTTCCAGAACAACAGGGAAGTTCTCGAAGAAGTTAGGCAGGCGACGGACCTGGAGGTCACGACCATCTTTGTCGCTGAAGGAGATGTGACCGACCCAGCCTGTGGGGAGGCCATCGCCATTCACCATCGGACCAACACGGAACAGACCGCCTTTGGCTGGACTATTGCCCACGTAGTCATAGAAGGCGAGTTTTTCGGGGATCTCCGCATAGGCCTGCTCTGCAGAGGCGCCTTCGTCCATCGCTGTCTGCACGCGACGGTTGATTTCGGTCTTGAAATAGCTCTGGTCCCACTGATAACGGGTGGGTCCGAAGAGTTCAATCGGTGTGGCAGCTGCTCCGTACCACATGGTTCCGGCGACGATGAAGGCTGCGAAGAACACAGCCGCAATCGCACTGGAGAGAACGGTCTCAATGTTGCCCATCCGCAGAGCCTTGTAGAGGCGCTCGGGTGGTCGGGTGCTGATGTGGAAAACACCGGCAACAATGCCGACAATCCCAGCAGCGATGTGGTGAGCCACGATTCCGCCCGGATTGAACGGATTGAATCCCTCAGGCCCCCAAGAGGGTTGGACGGGTTCGAGGTGTCCAGTCAATCCATAGGGATCGGACACCCACATGCCCGGACCGAAAACGCCGGTGAGGTGGAAAGCTCCGAAGCCGAAGCAGCCAAGCCCTGCCAGAAGCAGGTGGATGCCAAAGATCTTGGGGAGGTCAAGGGCGGGCTCACCGGTACGGGGGTCCTGCCAGATCTCGAGATCCCAGTAGGTCCAGTGCCAGATCGCGGCAAGCATCAGCAAGCCACTGAAAATGATGTGGGCAGCAGCGACGCCTTCAAAACTCCAGAAGCCAGGATCAACACCGGTTTCACCGGTGATGCTCCAGCCTCCCCAGCTCCCGGTCACACCGAGGCGGGCCATGAAGGGCATCACAAACATGCCCTGACGCCACATCGGATTCAAAACCGGATCCGATGGGTCAAAAATCGCAAGTTCGTAGAGGGCCATCGAGCCGGCCCAGCCGGCGACGAGGGCGGTGTGCATGAGGTGCACGGCCAGAAGTCGGCCGGGGTCGTTGATGACGACTGTGTGCACCCGATACCAGGGCAATCCCATGGGTCAGGTTCGGGGGAACGGAGCTGCTTGTGCAGCCAGACCCAGCGATCGTAAGGGGTGTCCGCTTATGAACGGGCCTGGATGTCGTGAGCTGCAATGTCTCGGCGGCAGTCCTGCTGGCCACAGCTGACACCCGCTGCCCTGTGCAGCGCCAATCTCATGCCCTCAACGGCTGTGCCGCTGTTCGCGCAGGCCTGGTTACAAAACGAAATGGTCTGCCTCAGAATGCGTTGCTGTTCGATCGGTTGAGAACCATGCCCGTGATCCGCTTCGTCCGTGAGGGTCGTGATGTCGAGTGCTATCCGGGTGAAAATCTTCGCGACGTCGCCCTGCGGGAGGGGGTGGAGCTCTACGGGCTCAAGGGTCGCCTTGGGAATTGCAATGGCTGCGGTCAGTGCATCACGTGCTTCGTCGAGATTCAGGGCGCGTCGGATCAGGCGGTGCTCTCTCCGCGGACATCCGTTGAAGACGTCAAGCTGAAGCGCCGCCCTGATCAATGGCGCCTGGCGTGTCAGGCGCTTGTTCAGAGGTCGGTTGTTGTTTTGACAAAACCCCAGGCCGGCCTTTCTGACCGGCAGGCAAAGCTGGATGCCGCATGTGCCACGCCCTTGCCGGAGGGGCCGACGGCCTGGCCGGCAATTGAACAGGAGGAGGTCGAGGGTGAGGAGGCCGATGGATCACCCTCGCTCGATTCTGTTGGTGTCACAGCTGCTACGCCCGGTGACGAGGGCTGAGACAAGTCTCCGGAAGGTCGCCAGACGGTGATACCTTCCGGTTGCACGATTCTTCAACCATGGAAACCAACGATCTCGGCTTTGTTGCCAGTCTGCTGTTCGTTCTGGTTCCGACGGTCTTTCTGATCATTCTGTACATCCAGACCAACAGCCGTCAGGGTTGATCGCTGACTGGGCCAGGGAGGGCGTCAGCCCTTCTCTGGCTCCCTGACAAGCATCAC
>JBGKDM010000278.1:0-10562 GCA_042954165.1 Synechococcus sp. | reverse complement strand
GGGCGGATGTTGGGTGATATCGACAACATCGACATCAATCCCGTGATCAAGCAACCACTGCAATGCCTTGCGGCAGGTGGAACAACGGGAATAGCTCCAGACCCTGAGGGGCTCAGTCAAGGATCACTTTCCGAACAGAGCTTTCACAGCGCCGACAAGGCTGTTGGAACCGGAACCGGCGCCATCGGCAGGGCGGGTGCGGACGGTGACATCACCATTCACGCTGGTGCGGCAGCTCAGCCGGTAGTTGGCAGGACGATCGGCCAGGTAGACCTCTTCGACATCGCTGCGAGGGGAGAGATTCTGAGCACCCTCCACGACTTCGACAACGCAGGTGCCGCACTGGCCGACGCCACCGCAGTTGTTGAGATTGTTGAGGCCCTTGTAGGGATTGATCCCAGCGTCGAGCGCTGCCTTGCGGAGATTGGCTCCCTCGATGCAACCGACCTGCTGGCCTTCCTGCTCAAAACGGATGGTGGGCACGGGTCGTTCACATGCTTGGCGGGGACCAACTTACAAGCATCAGGGGTCGATCCGACGCATCTGCAATGAAGTTCACCGGAACGTCATCCCCAGGGGTCACCCTCAAGGGCTGCAGCAATGCAGTCATCCATCAACGGCTGCACCGCATCCGCATCACGCCAGCCACCGATGGAGGTAACCCTGCCTTCAAGGTTCTTGTAGACCCTGAAGAACTCAGCGACATCCTCCAGCTGATGCGGCGCGATCTGACGGATGCTGCGAATCTCCCGCTGACGGGGATCGGCAACGGGCACACAGAGAATCTTGCCGTCGTAATGACCGGTGTCGTGCATGTCGAGCACCCCGATGGGCCTTGCCACGATCAGACAGCCGGCGAAGGTCGGCTCCTCCATGATCACCATGGCATCGAGTGCAGAGCCGTCTTCCGCCAGGGTGTTGGGGATAAAGCCGTAATCAAAGGGGTAACGAACCGAGGAGTGCAACACCCGGTCCAGGGCCATGACGCCGGCGTCGGCTGAATACTCGTATTTGTTTCGACTGCCCGCCGGGATCTCAACGACGAGGTTGATCAGACCCGCCGAAGGCGATGGGGGAAGGGAGCGGAGATCCATCGCGATCCTGCGCAATGGGAGAGGGAGTGAGACCTGACGGGTGATCCGTGAGGACAGCGGCCACTGGAAATCCGAGGGTGGCGAGGGCGAGAGAAAAGCCGATCAAGACCAGGGAGGGCCCGGACAGGTGGATGGCGTCACTGCCGGGAGGTTCAGGCTGTGATGGCTCGGTCTGGGAACCGTTGGCTGGCTCGGGGTCCATGCAGGGGTGTATTGGGACAGCTCCCGATGGCGATCAGGAATCGATCACAACAGGGAACGACGACTTCGTCAGGTGTGAGAAGACGCTGCCTGCATCATGGCACCGTTTCCGATGCAAGGCTGAAGCGTCATGAAAACGAGAGGTTGGCGCGTCTCAGCTCAGGCCGCAGGACGCTCCTGACGGTCGCGACGGGCGGAGAGATCGGCAGGGTCGACCGACACGACCTGCATCCCGTCCAGCTGGGAGCGGATCAGACGAAGCTCCTCAAGAATCGCCGTCAGACACTGCTGGGTGGCCGTGGACGGGGAATTCAGAACCTCAACGGTGACCTCCTTGATCCGGAGAACATCCTTGGCGAATCGGGCCACCTCATTGGGATGGAACAGCAGCGGATCCTTCTGGTCACTGCGGTATTCCGGGTTGAGCTTGCGGGGGTTGAAAGGGGGATTGAGGTTGCGGGGATCGGTGTTGGTGTAGCGATACACCGACGCCCTCGAGCGATTCAGGGACTTCTGGACCTCCTCAATCCCCACCAGAGACTCGGAGCGAGCCATCACCGCATCGACATCGGCAGCGTCCTCGACGACGGAACCAGGAGCGGCGAGAGCTGGGTCGACCGAGCGGGGGAACATGAAAAGCCTGTCAAGACGGTGAGTCTCGCGGACGTTAGCAGTTGAGACTCATGTTGCAGCCCTCCCCCGAGGACGCCAGGGTCACTTCGATGATCGCCCACGCAGAGGTGGCGACGGGAAGCGGTGATAGCTTCCCGGACTCCTGCTTGATCCCCCATGCGCGTCTCCCGCCTGATGCTGGTGACGTTGCGGGATGTGCCCGCCGACGCGGAGATCGCATCCCATCAACTCCTCCTCCGCGGCGGCTACATCCGGCGGGTCGGCTCAGGGATCTATGCCTACCTCCCCCTGATGTGGAGAGTCCTGCGCAAGATCAATGCGATCGTCCAGGAGGAGATGGATGCCACGGGGGCTCTGGAGACACTGCTGCCGCAGCTTCAGCCTGCCGAGCTGTGGGAACGCAGCGGCCGCTGGCAGGGCTACACGGCCGGGGAGGGAATCATGTTCCACCTGGAGGACCGCCAGAGTCGCCAGGTGGGGCTCGGCCCGACCCACGAGGAGGTTGTGACATCCCTGGCCGGCGAGCTGCTGCGCTCCTATCGGCAACTGCCGGTGACCCTCTACCAGATCCAGAACAAATTCCGGGATGAGATCCGGCCCCGTTTCGGCCTGATGCGGGGGCGTGAATTCATCATGAAGGATGCCTACTCCTTTCATGCCGACGAGGAGGATCTGCGGCGGGAGTACGGCGTCATGGACCGCGCCTACCGCCGCATCTTCGAGCGCTGCGGACTCCAGGCTGTCGCCGTGGAGGCCGACAGCGGTGCCATCGGCGGCGCCGCCTCCCAGGAATTCATGGTGACGGCCGAGGCCGGCGAAGACCTGATTCTCACCAGCGAGGACGGTGGCTACGCCGCAAACCTGGAAAAAGCGGTGTCCATCCCTGCCGCGGCCGTGCCGCTGGCTGAAGGGGACGCGCGTGTCATCGACACGCCTGGACAAGCCAGCATCGAGGCTCTCTGCCGGGGGCAATCCCTCGAGCCAAGCCAGGTGGTGAAGGTTCTGGTCCTGCTGGCACGGTTGGAGTCCGGCGTTCAGCAACCGGTGCTGGTGAGCCTGCGCGGCGATCAGGAGCTCAATGAGGTGAAACTGGTCAACGCCGTCACCGCCGCGCGGGACGAAGGCGTGCTGGACGTGACCCCGGTGAGTGCGGACCAGGTCGCCAACCAGGGGCTTGCCCCCTGGCCCTTCGGTGCCCTGGGGCCTGATCTGCCCGACAGCCTGCTCAGCAACGCCAGGTCATGGGCCGGTTCATTTCTGCGCTTCGCGGACCCGACGGCACTGGAGCTGGAGCGATTCGTCTGCGGCGCGAACAGCCTGGATCAGCACCGCTGGGGCTGGGACTGGGACACCCTTGGGAGCCGGCCGAGCCGCGTTGACCTGCGCAATGCCAAAGCCGGAGACCGTTGCCTGCAGCATCCGGAGCAGACACTCAAGGCCACACGAGGCATCGAAGTGGGCCACATCTTCCAGCTGGGACGGAAGTACTCCACAGCGATGGACGCCTCGTTCACCACGGCATCGGGGGACCAGGAGCCGTTCTGGATGGGTTGCTACGGCATCGGCGTCTCGCGACTGGCCCAGGCGGCCGTGGAGCAGCATCACGACAAAGGCGGAATCTGCTGGCCGGTGGCCATCGCCCCGTTCACTGCGGTGATCGTTGTGGCCAGCATGCAGGACGACACCCAGGTATCCCTGGCCGAGCAGCTCTACAGCACGCTGCAGGCCCAGGGGGTGGACGTTCTGCTCGATGACCGCAGCGAACGTGCCGGCGTCAAATTCAAGGACGCGGACCTGATCGGCATCCCCTGGCGCATCGTGGTGGGCCGTGATGCGAGCAACGGTCAGGTGGAGCTGGTGGAGCGCAGCACCCGGGAAACCCAGGTGCTCCCCCATGCCGAAGCCCTCACCGCCCTGCAGGACGCCATCCGTCTCACCACCACCCGTACAGTCGTCTGATCACAGACAACGGGTTCATGCTCACCGCACTGCAACGCCTGACCAGATCGCTGATGAGCCTGACCCTGGCGGCCTGCCTTGGTCTCTGCCTGATGTTGAGCGCCTGCTCCGGCGCGGGCGCCTCAACCCTTTCAGGGGACTACGTGGAGGACACCGTGGCGGTGGTGCATACCCTTCAGAGCACGATCGCTCTGGAGCAGAGCGCCGAGGGGCGCGCTGAAGCCGAAGCGGCGGCGACCGCTCTGATCGACGACTACATGTCGCGGTATCGCCCTCGTCCCCAGGTGAACGGCCTGAGCTCCTTCACCACGATGCAGACGGCGCTGAATTCCCTGGCCGGTCACTACAAGACCTATGCCAACCGCCCCCTGCCGGACGCCCTGAAGGAGCGGGTCGACAAGGAACTGGGCAAGGCGGAAAAAGCGGTCGTGCGTGGCAGCTGATCGCGTTCTGTTTCGCGGATTCACCGCCTGATTCACAACGATTCCCCCACTCCTTTTGACCGAAGGAGGGGGGAGCTGCGAAACTGCTTGATTGTGCAGATTGGCGGCTTCGAGCCGCAGTGTCTTTGGCCAACGTTGTCGTCATCGGTGCGCAGTGGGGTGACGAGGGGAAAGGAAAGATCACGGATCTCCTCAGCCGCTCCGCTGATGTCGTCGTCCGGTACCAGGGCGGCGTCAACGCAGGCCACACCATCGTCGTGGACGAGCAGGTGCTCAAGCTCCACCTGATCCCCTCGGGCATCCTCTATCCGGACACGATCTGCCTGATCGGCTCCGGCACCGTGGTGGATCCCAAGGTGATGCTCGGTGAGCTCGACATGCTGATCGCCAACGGGATCGATATCTCCGGGCTGAAGCTGTCCTCCACGGCCCACGTGACCATGCCGTACCACCGCCTCCTGGACGAGGCGATGGAGAAGCAGCGCGGCGATCGCAAGATCGGCACCACCGGTCGCGGCATCGGTCCCACCTACGCCGACAAGTCCCAACGCAGTGGGATTCGCGTGATCGACCTGCTGGATGAGGAGCGCCTGCGCGATCGGCTGGATGGTCCTCTGAAGGAAAAGAATCAGCTGCTCGAGACCATCTACGGCGTCGCCCCGCTCAATGCGGAAGACGTCATCAGTGAATACCTGGCCTACGGAAGGCGGCTTGCGCCCCACGTGGTCGACTGCACCCGTGAAATCCATCAGGCGGCCCGCGACCGCAAGAACATTCTCTTCGAAGGGGCGCAGGGCACCCTGCTGGATCTCGATCACGGCACCTATCCCTATGTCACCTCCTCCAACCCCGTGTCCGGTGGAGCCTGCATCGGTGCCGGCGTCGGTCCGACCCTGATCGATCGGGTGATCGGCGTGGCCAAGGCGTACACCACCCGGGTGGGTGAAGGTCCTTTCCCAACGGACCTGGAAGGCAGCCTCAACGATCACCTCTGCGACCGGGGCGGTGAATTCGGAACCACCACGGGACGCCGCCGTCGCTGCGGATGGTTCGACGGTGTGATCGGTCGCTATGCCGTTGGTGTGAACGGTCTTGACTGCCTGGCCATCACCAAGCTCGATGTGCTCGACGAGCTGGATGAACTTCAGGTCTGCGTCGCCTACGACCTGGATGGCGAACGCATCGAGCACTTCCCCTCCTGTGCGGAGGAATTTTCCCGCTGCAAACCGATCTTCGAAACCCTGCCGGGATGGCAGTGCTCCACCGCAGAATGTCGGACCCTTGAGGACCTGCCGGACAAGGCGATGGCCTACCTCCGTTTCCTCGCGGACCTGATGGAAGTGCCGATCGCGATCGTCTCCCTTGGCGCCGGCCGGGATCAGACGATTGTGGTCGAGGACCCCATCCACGGTCCGAAGCGCGCCCTGCTGAGCGCCTGATCGAGGCGCGGGGCCTTCAGGGGTGATACTGCGCTCTGGCAAGCAGCACCCCCGATGAGCAACTCCCGATTCCGTGACAGCGCCGTGCTCGACGTGGTCGGCATCGGCAACGCGATCGTGGATGTGCTGGTTCAGACGGACGAGACCTTCCTCAATGCCCACGGCCTCCACAAGGGCGGAATGGCTCTCATCGATGAAACCCAGGCGGAAGCGCTCTACCAGGCCAGCGGTCCCGGACTTGAGACCTCAGGTGGGTCCGTGGCGAACACCATGGTTGGCATTGCCCAGCTCGGTGGCCGCACAGGATTCATCGGTCGGGTCCGTGACGACCAGCTGGGCGGCATCTTCAGCCACGACATCCGCGCCGTCGGTGCGCGCTTCGAGACTCCAGCCGCCACAACGGGAGCGACCACGGCCCGTTGCCTCATCTACGTGACCCCGGACGCGGAACGCACGATGTGCACATTCCTTGGGGCCTCGACGCAACTGGAACCTGAGGATCTGGATCTCTCGATGGTGAGCCAGGCCAAGGTGCTCTATCTGGAGGGATATCTCTGGGACAGCCCCGCGGCGAAACGGGCGTTCATCGCCGGCGCCGAAGCCTGCCGTGCCGCCGGGGGCAAGGTGGCCCTCTCACTCTCGGATGGGTTCTGCGTGGAGCGGCACCGGGAGAGCTTCCTGGACCTCGTCAATGGCCATGTCGACGTGTTGTTCGCCAATGAGGCAGAAATCAAGTCGCTGTACCAGACCGATTCCATCGCGTCCGCCCTGGACAAGGTGCGGGGCTGCTGCACCGTGACGGCGATCACGCGCGGCGGCCAGGGCTCCGTGGTGCTCAGTGGCGATCAGCGCTGGGACATCGGGATCTTCGGGCTCGGGGACCTGGTGGACACCACCGGGGCCGGTGACCTCTACGCCGGTGGCTTCCTGCACGCGTACACCCAGGGGGCGACGCTGGAGGACTGCGGACGCCTCGGGGCCCTGTGTGCCGGTCAGATCGTCACCCAGCTGGGAGCCCGCTCACAGGTGTGCCTGAAGGAGCTGAAAGCGACCCATCTCGGCTGAAGCGGGGGTCGGACAGCGGTCATCACCATCGCCCGACCTGGACCAGCAGATCCTCCACGCTCTGCACCAACGGCAGGTCCGGCGGAGGCAGCGGTCGCCGCAACAGCCAGAGAGGTCGGTCCAACCGGGTGCAGACCTGATGCCAGCTGCGCTCGGCACCACCGCCGGACTGTCGACAGATCACCAGATCAATCGCCCAGCGGCGACAGAGCGCCATTTCAAGCAGCCCGGGGCGACCGCCCTGGAGGGGCCTCAGCAGCGCGATCCGGCGCTCGGGGATGCCGGCGGCGACAGCCTGGCGAAGGGCCAGTGGCGTCGGCAGCACACGCGCATGCACCACGGCGCCGGCAGCAGCCAATGCGGGCACCAGCCATGGCAGATGACGGGCACCGAGGGCCAGCAGAACATTCCGGTCGGCGAGGTCTGCGGCCGGGATCTCGGACGGATCGGTCACCACCCTGCTGCCAAGGGTCGGCTCGACCGGCCGTTCATAACGGAGCAGGGGGCATCCGAGCACCGCGGAAGCCTCGCGCAGCTGGGCTGTGATCGTGGTGGCGAAAGGATGGGTGGCATCGACGAGGCCATCGATCCGATCCCGGCGGATCCGGTCGATCACATCGGCGGAACAGGCGAGGGCCCCCACCCTGAGATGCGTCAGGGGAATGCCCGCATAGGCGAGTGCCGCAGACTCCGTCACCACACTGACGCTGACCTTGAAACCCTGTGCCAGCAAGGTCTTGGCAATCCCGGGTCCCTCGCCGGTTCCGGCCAGCAGCCAGAGATGCCTCTGGCGATTCCGCGGCTTGTGCATCAGGATGGCGCTCTCCTTCAACGCGTCGGACGTCGATGAACCACTGTGTGCTCGAGGTGGAGGTGATGGACGCACCCACCCTTCGCTACACCCAGGACAACCAGACCCCGATCGCTGAGATGGAGGTTCGCTTTGATGGGCTGCGCCCCGACGACGCACCCGGCCAGCTCAAGGTGGTGGGCTGGGGGAATCTGGCCCAGGACCTGCAGAATCGGGTTCAACCAGGCCAGCGGTTGCTGATCGAAGGGCGGCTTCGGATGAACACGGTGCCGCGTCAGGACGGGATGAAGGAGAAGCGGGCGGAGTTCACCCTGTCCCGACTTCATCCGGTTGGCTCGGCTGGAGTTGCCACCACCCCAGGGCAGACCGGCATGGGTTCTGCTGCGCCAGCACCACGCCAGGCCCCGCCGACGCGTCAGGCTCCAGCTGCTGCAGCTCCACCGGCCGCGGAAACCGCAGCGCAGTGGAACAGCGCACCTCTGGTGCCGGAAACCGACGACATCCCCTTCTGACCTGGCACCCCAGCGTCGCCGCAGCGGTTCAGCCGGATGGAGCATCGCGCTCCATCCGTTCGGCGGCGCGGGCCAGCAGTTGTCCCATTTCCCGCTCCAGAGCCGCAAGATCCAGGCGAAGGTCGGGCCAACGGCCGCGATCAATCTGTTCGAGGAGCCAGGCTCGATCCTGGTCGAGATCACGGATCAGGGTTGCGAGATCGGTGCTCTGACCATCGCGCGGTTCCGTGGTCTCCATCATCTCTGCTAACAGCACTACGTCCATTCTCGCCGCTGTCACCACAGTTCTGCGCCGGTTGAAGCAGAGTGAGCCACATGAAAGACCTGTTCTCCCCCGGCAATCTGATCACGATCGCCGGCGGCGTGCTCACGGTTGTGGGCTCGGTGGCTTACGGCACCGGAAATGCAAATCTGAGCCTGCCGACGATCTTCTACGGAATCCCCATCCTGCTGGGGGGTCTGGCGTTGAAATCCTCGGAACTTCCACCGGCCAGGCGGGTGGTGGATGCGAAGACCTACAAAACCCAGCGCGATGCGGCCACGCCTGAGCTGGGCAAGCTGCTGGCGGATGTCACCCGTTGGCGCTACGGCCAGAAGGCCCATCTGGAATCCTCCCTCGAAGCACTGAAACTCTGGGATGAGGACACCCCTCCCCAGCTCACCGAAATCGAGGAGCTGTGCGGTGCCGAGGGCTATGGGTTGCGCCTGCGGTTCGCACTCGGGGCTGTGGCGCTGGAGCGCTGGCAGGACAAACAGGAGCGCCTCGGGCGCTTCTTCGCCAAGGGACTGTCCGCCCATCTCGAGGTTCTCGACGAGGCGCACATCGATCTCCGACTTCTGCAAACGGCAACCTCCTCCGAACCTCAGCAGACGTCGGCAGGTCAGCATGGGATGCAGTGAACGCGAGCAATGGCCAGCGAAGACGCCCTGAGGGTCTCAGTCCTCAGTGAAGCCCTGCCCTACATCCAACGGTTCGCCGGCCGTCGGATCGTCGTCAAGTACGGCGGTGCCGCCATGGCCCACGCCGAACTGCGCGATGCGGTCTTCCGAGACCTCGCCCTGCTCACCAGCGTGGGCGTTCAGCCCGTTGTGGTGCACGGGGGCGGCCCGGAAATCAACACCTGGCTCCAACGTCTCGCCATCCCCGCCGAATTTCGCGACGGCCTGCGGGTGACCGATCCCGACACCATGGATGTGGTGGAGATGGTGCTGGTGGGCCGGGTGAACAAGCAGATCGTGAACGGTCTGAACAAACTCGGCGCCCGGGCCGTGGGACTGAGCGGCAGTGACGGACAGCTCGTCGAAGCGAGACCCTGGGGCGATGGCAGCCATGGCCTCGTTGGTGACGTGGCCCGGGTGAACCCCGACGTGCTCGAGCCGCTGCTGGAGAAGGGGTACGTGCCGGTGATCTCCAGCGTTGCCGCCACCCGCGACGGCGTGGCTCACAACATCAATGCCGACACCGTTGCCGGCGAACTGGCAGCCGCTCTGGAAGCGGAGAAGCTGGTGCTTCTGACCGATACCCCCGGCATCCTGCGGGATCGGGAGGATCCCGGATCTCTGATCCATCAACTGCGGCTGTCAGAGGCTCGCCAGCTGATCACCGACGGAATCGTGGCGGGGGGCATGACACCGAAAACGGAATGCTGCATCCGGGCCCTGGCCCAGGGCGTCGCCGCGGCCCACATTCTGGATGGTCGGGTTCCCCACGCCCTGCTCCTTGAGGTGTTCACCGATGCGGGCATCGGCACGATGGTGATGGGGCGCGGCTGATCGATGAGCAGGCTCACGGCACCGGCTGAAGCCGCTCTGGAGCGGGGTGATTACGGCCAGTGCCTGCAGCTTCTGGAACCCCTGGCCGCACCCTTGCCGATCACGGATCCAGAAGGTGCACGCATTCGCATGCTGATGGTCACGGCCTGGATGGGACAGGGCCAGGAGGAGAAAGCCCTGAGCACCTGCAGGCTCCTGACCCGATGCCGCGACAGCGACCTGCGCATGCGGGCGAAGCAGCTCCTTGAGGTGCTGGAAGCTCCCAGCCTGCAACGACCATCCAGCTGGTCGATGCAGATTCCGACGCTGAAGATGGATGCCCAGATGGGCACACGACCGAAGCCCTCCAGACGGCGGCGTCAGGGTCCGCCGAAGCCACCGCCACCGCCGACTGGCCCGACGGAGGCCGCCGCTCCGGGTTTCGCCATCGTGGTGGTTGCCGTGCTCGTGGCGCTCACCCTGCTGCTGGGGGGATGCGGTCAACTGAACGCGGAAATCGATCTGGTCGGTCCGGACCGGATCGTGCTGGGCTGGAGCAGCGACAGCGGCACCGGCCAGCCCCTGCCCTGGCAGACCACCTTCGCCAGGGAGCTGAAGGCGGCAGGCACGCCCTGGGACACCGATGGAGCCTC
>JBGKDM010000277.1:0-6310 GCA_042954165.1 Synechococcus sp. | reverse complement strand
ACAGGTGACGGTCCCGGTCCGTTGGCCTTGGCCTGGAGCTTCAAGGCCACCAGCACACTGGATTCCATGCTCGGCTACCGCAACGGGTCGCTCCGATGGCTGGGGACAGCCGGAGCGCGCTTCGACGACCTGCTGGTGTGGCTTCCCTGCCGGTTTGTGATGGTGACGCTCCCGCTGGTGACGCAGCCTTGCTGGCGCTGGTGGAGCACATGGATTGCAGCCGAGCGTGACGGTCGCTTCGATCCATCCCCCAATGCAGGTCGAGCCGAAGCGATTTACGCCCATTGCATCGGGGTCCGTCTGGGAGGGCTCAACCGATACGGCGACCGGTGGATTGAGAAGCCGACCCTGGCAGCGGCTGAGCCTCCGCCCGACGAGAGAGCGATTCGTTGCATCCTTGCCGCCAACCGGAGGCTTGAACTGCTGTGGCTTCTGGCCCCTCTCGTGCTGTTGGTTGCTGAGCTCAGCGGAGTCGTTCAGTAAGCCCCGCGGTCCATCGGGAGGAGAAGAACCCCGAACGTGCGAAGGATGATGGCTAGATCCAGAAGAAAGGACCGCCCCCTGGCATAGGCCACATCCAACCTCACACGCTTGGCGTAGCTGAGATTGTTGCGTCCGCTGACTTGCCATAGTCCTGTCAATCCAGGACGGACGGCAAGCACTTCATCCATGTACGGGCCATAGCGCTCGATTTCCTTGTGAACAATCGGACGGGGTCCGACCACACTCATTTCGCCCCGCAGGACGTTAAAGAACTGGGGCAGTTCATCAAGGCTGGAACGTCGCAGAAAACGACCGATCGGAGTGATCCGAGGGTCCTCACGGAGCTTGAAGTCCCGTTCAAACTCCTTGCGCATTTCAGGTGACGACGCCAGAACACTGGCGAGCACCCGATCGGCATCAGGTCGCATCGTTCGGAACTTGAGACATCCAAACGGGCGATAGCCGCGACCCACTCTGCGCTGCACATAGAAAACAGGCCCTGGAGAGCTCACCTTCACAAGAAGCGCGAGAAGCAGGAAGACAGGTGCGCCGAAACACAGCACCGACAAGGCCATAACAACGTCGCCGGTGCGCTTGAGACTGCGGCCGGTAGTGCTTTGCTGGCTGACGAGGGCGCGAGCTGTGAGCGAAGAGGGAGGAGCTGCGAGAAGGGCCAGATGCCGTCGACTCGCCTTGCGCTTCAGCGATTCCGCACGCGTTGAGAAAACAAGACGACGCGGAGCGTTGACCAACCTGTCTCCTCTGCGTCTCAACCCACTCAATCGCAGCGCCGCAGCCCAGGCAGCCCAGAAGGGTCACTCGCCTCAACGGCACAGGCGCGTGTGTGGTCCTGCCAAGCCGCGAGCACAAGCCGCTCAAGGCGCCTCGAGAAGGCCTCGGGGCTGAATCGCTCCGCCCAAAGCCGAAGCGATTCGGGAGCCAGGTCGCGCCAGAGCTGGCGCTGCTCGAACCAGGTCACGGCCTCAACGACGGATGCGGCCGTCTGCTCAGGGAACAGAACACCTGTGGGTTCACTTGCCCCCGAAGCGGCACAACGGACGCTGTCGAGGAGACCTCCACGGCCAAGACCGATGACCGGTGCGCCCGAGGCCATCGCCTCCACGGGCGCAATGCCGAAATCCTCAAGCCCCGCGTACACGAAGGCCCGGCAGCGACCCAGCAGAGTCTCCACCCGTTCAGGGCTCTGACGACCAAGAATCTCGACCGTGGGTCCAGCCAGGCGCTCCAGACGCTGCCTCTCAGGCCCATCCCCAACCACTTTCAGAGGCAACCCCAAACGATTGAAGGCCTCCACCACGACATCCACCCGCTTGTAAGGGACCAGGCGACAAAGACAGAGATAGACGTCGTCACGAGGCTGATCCCAGCGAAAGCGTTGGACCTGCACGGGTGGATGCAGCACCTGAGACTCGCGTCGCCAGAACTTTCGGATCCGGCGGGCCGTGAACCGCGAATTGGCCAGCAACACATCGACGCGGGCCGCACTGAGCTGATCCCACTGCCGCAGGGCATACAACTGCCAACGAATCAGAGGACCTAATCCATATCGCGCCAGAGAGGATCGCTGCAGATAGGCATGCATCTGATCCCAGGCGTAGCGCACCGGCGTATGGACATAGCTGATGTGCAACTGCTCAGGTGAGGTGAGCACCCCTTTCGCGACCAGATGGCTGCTGCTGATCACCAGGGGGTAATCGTTGAGGTCGAGCTGCTCGATCGCGAACGGCAGCAGAGGAAGGTACTGCTGCACATGGGTGATCCCCCAGGGGAGTGCCTGGATCGGGCTGGTCAGGATGCGTCGCCCAGCCCAGCGACTGTGGGGCCGCACACTTTCTCCATCCACCAGTGCAGCCAGATCAGGGCGGCGTCCCTGTGCCGACAACCATCGATCGATCACATCCACAACCTGCTCGGCACCTCCGACGGAACGAGGCGTGAACCATTCATGCACCAGTGCAATGCGCTGCGGCAGATCGGATGAGCGCTGCACTGACAAGCCCCACGACGAGCACTTACGTCACGAAGTCTCTCAGCTGATTGCAGCGACTGGTCGAAATCCCGAAGCTGGTAACCATGGCGACATCCCCCATCCCGATCAACGCCCTGCTGGAGGATTCACTGGACGAACCTCCCATCGGCGCCACGGATTGCTTCAGTTGGCATGCCACCCCTGTGGGCATTGCAGCGCTTTGGTCGAAAGACAACACCCCAACAACACCTCCGTTTGATGACGCGCTGAAGGAAGGACTGCAGGTCGGTCTCGACCTGAGCCGAGAGGAGCGTGAATTTCACCAAGTCACCAAAGGACTGGTGTTGCTGTTTCATTCCTGATCAGCGACAAACCACTGCCGACATCAACAACTGGGCGAGAACAATCCTCATCGCCGACTCAACCGAGCTCTCGATTCACTCCTGATTCAGCAGGTGAATCACTGATCACAGAACCGGAGACTTCCAGAAAACGGAGAGGGTGGGATTCGAACCCACGAGGGTGTGACCCCTACACGATTTCGAGTCGTGCGCAATCAACCGGACTCTGCCACCTCTCCAATCGCCCTATGGCGACAATTCATTGTAATGGGCAGTCGCCGGCGCCACCGATGCGGAAGCGCTCACCCGAGCGAAACAATGCCCCCCGCAGCGTTCCAGCCTGAAACCGGTAGCACCGGTCTGCCGCTCCCGACGACTCCAGCACAAGACCAGTCGACACCAAGCGCTGACCGGCCAGCAGGGAAGGTCGACCGAGCTGCTCCGCCATCAAGGTGTGGGTGCGATCACCCCAGCAGTGCCGTTGATCAGAGGCCACCGGATCCAGCAACACAATCCAGTCATAGAGGGCATGGCCATGCCCTTCAGCCAACTGCTGTGCCGTTCTGCAACTGAATCGGTCACCGGCATTGCTGATCAGCGCCGCCCTGCCCCGATGCCGGAGCACAAGCCATTGCCGGCCCCACTGCTGAATCGGGACCACCCCATCCGCCATCACTCCCTGAACGTGCAGGGCCATGGCGATCAGACCCGAGATCAGGATCCACACGCGTCCCCACCAATGGCGCACATTGGAGCCGAGCAGCAGCGCCGCAGAGATGACAACGACCAACACGAGCCAGAACGAAGGGCGCCCCGCAACGATCTGGGCCATGGGCCAGCGGCTGACCCAGCCGGTCAAACCAAGCAGAAGGGCGGCGGCGGGCTTTAGCAATACCGCCGCCAAGGGAAACATGACATCTGCAGCTGGATCGGGCAGCAACAGCACGAGAAGCGCCATGGCCATGGCGGCCAGGGTCAGCACCGATAACACCGGCGCAGCGATCACATTGGCGATCAGTCCATACAACGGCAGCGTTCCAAAATGCAGCCACTGCAACGGTGTTGTGGCGACAATGGCAGCACAAGGCAATGCAAGCAGTGCTGCCAAGCGTTTTGCAGGTTTGGGCAAGCGACCTTGCAGACAATGGTCGATTGCTGGTGCCAGCATGACAAGCCCGGCGGTGGCGGCCGCGCTGAACTGAAAACCGATGTCACGGGCCCAGGCCGGACGCCACCAGAGCATCAGCACAAGGGTCGCCAGCAGTACACCCAGCGGCCTGGCGCGTGAACCTCTCTCACGAAGCGCCAACGCTGTCGCGCCCATCAACACAGCCCTGACAACCGAGGGTTGCGATCCAGCCAGGGCAAGGAACACACCCATTGCTGCCGCCACCAGCAGGCATTTCAGAGCCGGAGCCCAGCGTTTCGAGATCACCAGCACGCTGCCCACCAGAACGGAGAGATGGAAGCCGGAAGCAGCAAGCGCGTGGGACAGCCCAGCCACGCGAAACATCTCCTTGAGCTCCTCAGGGAGCTCCACCTGCGCACCACCGAGCACAAGAGCCGCCAACATCGGGCCGTGGACGCCGCCAAGGTGAACGTTGAAGCTGTCCTTGATCCGCCGCCTGACATCTGCCAGCGGAGTCCAGGCCTGGCTGAGTCTGCGCACCTTCGATGCACGGAACTGACTCCAGATGCCTTGCCGTTGAAGACGCTGCGCAGGCGAGGGCAGCAGCGGGTGATTTGCCGCAGCAGGGCGTTTCATCCCGCCTGTGAGCACAACAAGAGCCCCGGAGCGCTGAAGTTCAGAACACGGCTCCAACACCACCTCTGTTCGCCCGTGCACAGCGACGGAATCAACGCGCCTGACGGCAACTGCAGCACGACAACGCTGCTCATGGGGCACAGCATCCTGAAGCCAGCGGCCCAGCAGCTCCTGCCTCTGACCTGCGGACGGCATGTGATGGAACGGGTCCCTCGCGTCCGGACTTGGTCCGGCTGCAGTTCCAGCCCGAAAGCCCGAAACAAGCACGAGAAGCAGGATCAGCAGCACGCGACTTCGGGGCCAGCACTGGTGGCATGCCAACCAGGCGATCAGCCCGCCCAGACCAGCCGCCAACAGAATCCAATGCGTTGCTTGCTCAGCAAGCGCCGCTCCCAACAGCGCGACGCACACCAGAGCGGCGGATAGGACTGCTGGAGGCATCTCTGACGCATCAACGCCTCAAGAAGCGTTCCCCATTTCCCCCATGGAGATGGATGCGGAGGCGTCAACGCACCGCGACCTCGGGCGTTGTCCCGAGCAGGGGGAAGCCGAGGGACTCGCGCTCGGCCAGCCAAGCTTCGGCCACCTTGCGTGCCAGGTTGCGGATCCGTCCGATGGTGGCTGTGCGCTCCGTCACGGAGATCACGCCCCGTGCTTCCAGCAAGTTGAACGTGTGGGAGCACTTGAGAACAAAATCAAGGGCAGGTGCAGGAAGCCCCTTGTCGATCAGATCGCCAGCCTCAGCTTCATAGATCGCGAACAGCTGCTTGAGCCTTTCCGAATTGGAGGCTTCGAAGTTGTAATGGCACTGTCCTTTCTCAGAAGGCAGCCAGATCTCTCCGTAGCGGCGTTCCCCGTTCCAGCTCAACTCCCAGATACTTTCCACGTCCTGGAGGTACATCGCCAAGCGCTCCAGGCCATAGGTGATCTCGATCGAAACCGGCCTGCAGTCGAGCCCACCACACTGCTGGAAATAGGTGAACTGCGTCACTTCCATCCCATCGAGCCAGACTTCCCAGCCAACCCCCCAGGCTCCAAGGGTGGGAGATTCCCAGTTGTCTTCAACGAAGCGGATGTCGTGATCAGCCGCCTTAATGCCCAACGCCTCCAGGGAGGCCAAGTAGGTCTCCTGAATGCCCTCCGGTGATGGTTTGATCAGCACCTGATACTGGAAATAGTGCTGGGCCCGATTGGGGTTATCCCCGTACCGACCATCCGTGGGACGGCGGCAGGGCTCGGGATAGGCCACGGCCCATGGTTCAGGACCAATGGCTCGGAGGACGGTGTGGGGGCTCATGGTGCCGGCGCCCTTTTCCGTGTCGTAGGGCTGCAGCAACAGACAACCCTGCTCAGCCCAGAAGCGGTTGAGGGTGCTAATGATGTCCTGAAAATGCAAAAGACTCTCTGCGACTGGATTGGGGCTGCCGAGCATCAGAGGAAATCGGTCTCAAGACGGATGCAGTGATTGCACCGTTTGGTCACGACTCCATCCCGCTGCCCAGGCAACATGGGCAACCGGATTCAAATTCTCGCAAGCCACCGGATCGGGCTCCGTTTCACCGCAGCCAGCCGATCTCAGACAGCGCGGCAGTCCGCAGCCAACGCGGGGGCAGCCGACAAGGCTCAGCGCCGCCTGCCCCCACCTGACATTGAGGAATCTGCAGGCCCGGAGGCATCAAAAATCCGGCGCATCAGACGCATCAGGCTGAGACGTCGTTTCTGCTCATGCTG
>JBGKDM010000276.1:0-2898 GCA_042954165.1 Synechococcus sp. | reverse complement strand
GATTTCATCACCACATAGAACACGGGAACGACCAGGGTGGAGAGGAAGGTCGCCACAAGCAGGCCACCGAACACCACCAGGCCGAGCGATGACTGACTCTGGGCACCGGCACCACTGGCCAGCATCAGCGGCAGGAATCCGGTGAGGGAGGAGATCGCCGTCATCAGGATCGGGCGCAGCCTCGATTGGGCCGCGAACCGTGCGGCTTCAAGGGCCGAGGCACCCTCCCCCATCTTCTGGTTGGCGAGATCGACGATCAGGATCGCGTTGCCGCCCGCCAGGCCGATCAGCATCACCAGACCCACCTGGGCATAGATGTTGAGAACCTGACCGGCGGCGCCCAGGAACACCAGAGCCCCCAGCAGCGCCGTCGGGACAGTGAGCAGGATGATGATCGGATCGGTGTAGCTCTCGTATTGCGCCGAGAGCACCAGAAACACCGCCAGGATGCCGAGGGCAAAGATCACAACGGCGAGCGAGCCGGCTTTGACTTCTTCACGGGAAATTCCCGTCCAGTCGAAGCCGAGGCCCTGGAAACTGCCGTCGTTGAAGATCGACTTCATCGCCGTGATCGCCTGTCCGGAGCTCTTGCCCTCAGCCGGATTGCCCTCGATCTTGATCGAGCGGTAGAGATTGAAATGGGGGATGACGCTGGGCCCCGTGGTCGGCTCCACCGTGAAGAACTCCGACAGGGGAATCTGCTCCCCTTTCATCGTCTTCACGTAGATCGATGCCAGCTGCTCCGGCGTGGCGCGGCTGGCATCATCCGCCTGCACATAGACCCGGCGCACCTTGCCTTCCTGGAACGTGTCATTCACGTAGGCCCCGCCGAAATTGACACTGAAGGTCTGCATCGCGGAGCCGAAATCAACGCCGAGGGATGCCATCCGCTCCCGATCGACCTTGACCTCGATCTGCGGGGCGGCAGGGGTGAAGAGCGTGCGCACACGGCTGAGCAGCGGGTTGGTGTTGGCGACCTGAATGATCTGCTCGGCTGAGCCGAAGAAGCGATCCAGGGGGTAGGCGCCGCTGCTCTGGTCCAGCAGCTGGAATTCAAAGCCTCCGCCCGCGCCGTAACCGGGAATGGACGGGGGTTCGACCACAAAGACCCGTCCACCATCAATCGCGGCGAACAGTTTCTTGTTCAGACGTTCCACGATCGCGGCCACGGTGTGCTCACGGCCCTTGCGTTCATCCCAGTGCTTGGTGCCGAAGAAGAAGAGTCCCTTGTTCGGAGCGTTTCCATCCAGGCTGGCACCGCTGAACAGAGCCGCGGCCTTGATGTCCTCCTCACTCCGGAGCACTTCGGCCACCTTGCGGTTGATGGCCAGCGTGGTCTCGTTGGAGACACCATCCGGAGCCTGCACTACCCCGATCGCATAGCCCTGGTCTTCGATCGGAACGAATCCGCCGGGGATGCGGGTGAAGGCGAACCCCGTCATCAGGATGCCGGCAGCCAGGGCTGCCATCACGATCGGACGCGCCCGCAGCACCTGGTCGAGGATCGAGGCGTAGCGGGTCTCAAAGGCGGCATAGAAGCTGTTGAAGCGTTGGAAGATCGCGGGCACGCACCACCCGAGGCCGCCCCCAAGCGCTGTGAACAGCACCACCGGGATCAGGTTGGTGACGCCGACGGCGATCAGACCAACCACCGCACCGCCGATCGCACCCGGGAGGCGCAGGGGGCGATCGGTGACTTTGCCCACCACGAATCCGAGCAGGGCTCCCACAACCATGGGGAGCAGCACCAGGGCGGCACCATCCCCAGCACTGAGCAGCCCGTACACGAAACCGAGGGCAAGGCCCGCGGTGGCGTACTGGTGCTTGCTGAGCTCCTTCGTGTCACGCGACAGCAGCAGCGCCGCCAGCATCGGGGAGAAGGTGAGTGCGTTGAAGGTGGAGATGCCGATCGAGAAGAGAATCGTGGCGGCGAACTGCTTGTAGATCGTTCCGGTCGCTCCAGGGAAGAACAGCACCGGAAGGAACACGGCCATCTTCACCAGGGAGGTGGCGATCACGGCACTGAACAGCTCGTCCATGGTCGCCATCGCGGCCTGAACGGAAGTGAGCCCCTCCGACTTCTTCGCCGATGTGTCTTCGACAACCGTGATGGCGTCATCAACCACCAGACCGGTGGCAAGCACCAGACCGAACAGGGTGAGCTGATTGAGGGAGAAGCCGAAGGCAAGCACCAGCGCGAAGGTGCCGATCAGGGCCACGGGGATCGCAATCGCAGGCACCAGGGTTGCTTTCCAGTTCTGGAGGAACAGGAACAGGATCAGCACCACCAGGATCACCGCATCCCGCAGCGAGTTGGTCACACCCTTGATCGACTGGTTGATGAAATCGGTGGTGTCGTAGATCACCTCCGTTGCCAGGCCGACGGGGAGGGTCTGCTCAAACGCGGCGATGACATCCTTGACCCCGTTTGACACCTCAATCGCATTGCTGCCGGAGAGCTGATAGACCGCCACACCGACCGAAGGCGTGCCCTTGAGATCCATCGCATCGATGCCGTAGGCCTCACCGCCGAGGGTCACCCTTCCGACGTCGCGAAGCTTGACCAGACCACCGTTATCGGTGGTCTTGAGCACGATGTTCTCGAACTCCTCCTCGGAGGTGAGTCGTCCCTGGAGTTGCACAGTGAAGGTGAATTCCTGGCCGTCCGGGGCCGGTGCTCCGCCCACCTTGCCTGCGGGAACCAGCCTGTTTTGACTGCGAAGCTGGGACACCACATCGGTGGAGGTGAGGCCGTAAGCCGTGAGCTTCTCGGGGTCAAGCCAGAGCCGGAAGGCCACCTTGCGGTTGCCGAAATAGGTGACCTCACCGACCCCGGGCACACGCTTGATGTTGTCGGTGAGGTTCTTGTCGAGATAGCCGCTGATGGTCTCGACGCTG
>JBGKDM010000275.1:0-8170 GCA_042954165.1 Synechococcus sp. | reverse complement strand
TAGGGACCTGTGAACTCGGCGGCATCGATTGCCCCCCGTTCGAGTGCGAGATAGATCTCGCCACCGGGCAGAACCTGCACATTGACGCCGAGGCTGGCCATCACCTTCCCGCCCAGACCGGGGATGCGCATCTTCAGTCCTTTGAGGGATGCCAGGCCTTCGATCGGACGCTTGAACCATCCCCCCATCTGGGCGCCGGTGTTGCCTGCCGGAAAGCTTTTCGTGCCGAAATCAGCGAACAACGCGTCCATCGCTTCGTTGCCGCCGCCGTAGTAAAGCCAGGCGTTCTGCTGCAGCGCGGTGAGACCGAAGGGCACCGCCGTTCCGAAGGCAAAGGCGGGGTTCTTGCCCACGTAGTAGTAGCTGGCGGTGTGGCCGCATTCCACGGAGCCCGCCTGCACAGCGTCGAGCACCTCCAGCCCAGGAACGATCTCGCCGGCGGCGAACGGTTCGATCGTGAATCCACCACCGCTCATGGCCTTCACCCGTTGGCAGATGGTTTCGGCGCCTCCGTAGATGGTGTCGAGGGACACCGGCCAGCTGGTCGCCATGCGCCAGCGAACCTGGGGCAGACCGCCGCTGCGACTCTCATCAGCCCGGCGGATGGTGCAGGCACTCAAGGCCCCGGCCCCCGCCGCAGCTGCAATGACTTGCCCACCACCGCGGAGCAGTTGCCGGCGTTGCATGGCCCGTTCCTGGTTGGGTCGCCGTCAGGGGCGACATTGCCTTGTTTCGCAGACTATCGATGGCCCGGTCATCCTTCGGGACTTTGTCAGAAAAAAAGCCCCCCGCACTGGCGGGGGGCAGAACCGTTCCGTTCTCCTGGTGTCGATGGGCCTGCTCCATCCCCGGGTCGGGGACAGGACGTGGGGTCAGCTTTCCACGGTCACCGACACGGTGGTGCGCTGTTCCGCCTTGGCCGCATCGATCGCGAGGATGCCGTCGCGGAAGGTGGCGCGCAGCTGATCCCGATCCAGCGGCTGAGCGAAGCGGAAGCTGCGGCTCCAGGTGCCCGGGCGGAATTCGCTGAACAGCTGTTGGTTCTCCTGGTTCGGCTCTCCGTTGTCGGTGGCCAGGCTCGGTTGACGTTCCGCACTGATCACAAGCGTGCGATCGGTGGCTTTCACGTCAATCGAGTCGCGATCCACACCCGGCAGCTCCAGTCGTACGCAATACCCGGCGCTGGTCTCGATCACTTCTGCAGCGGGAACACGTTCGGCCTGGGCCACCTGCTGTTCCAGGCGCTCAAGAAGATCGAAAGGGGACTGACGAAGGGTGATCATGATGAGTCCTCCAGAGGAAGAATGAGTGCGGGTTGGTGTCGCCCGCCTCAGCAATCTGCGCCAGTTGGATACACCTGAGGAGGGGGAGAGCCGACCCTCCCGGTTCGGTCTCAACGACCGAGTTCGGTTGCTACGACTGAATTGGTGGGAGAACCGAATGAATCGATCCTCGATGGATTGCTGCGCTCAGCCCTCAGATCCACCACCAACGCGTGAAGCTGGCGGCCTGGCCGCAGCGCTGGCCTCTGGCATCCCAGAGTGTCCAGATCCGGGCGTTGTCGATCAGGAAGCGGCGCCCCTGGCTGTCGATGCGAATGCCCCGGTAGCCCTGATAGGCGTCGACCCGGCCTGCCTGGCTCAGGGCACTGGCCCGTTCCGTGCGCTCTGCGGGTGGCGCCGTCAGGCGCGATGGCATGCCCACCATCTGCTCCCAGCGCCGGCGCCAGAGCTGGAGGGCGGCCGCATTCACATAGACCAACCGGGGGTCCTGGCCACCGTCGTGGGCCAGAACACAGGCTGTGGCAGCGAACAGGGTCTGGCAGGAGGTTGCGCTGGCTGCGGGATCCTGTGGCTGGTTGGCGAGCAGTGGGCGACCGAAGGCCCGTTGATGGGAGGCCTGAAGGATCGTGGCCCAGCTCTGGCTTTCGCCGCTGAGCCAGGGGGCGCGGAGTTCAGCCACCACCCGCTGTCATGGCGCTGAGCATGGCCTGCTGCCCCAGCACCTGCCCCTGGTCACGCAGATGCTGGAGAAACTGCGTCTTGGCGTCAGGGAAGCGAGGCTCTTCCGCCAGGGGGAGTTCACCTGCGGCGTCCAGGCCCGTGTCTCCTTCCATGGCTGGTGTGATCACGACCAGGTCGCCATCGAGACTGGCGTCGTAGCGCCACCAGAGGGTGGGATCGAGAACGGCCGGATGGGGAGGCATCATCTGCCCCGCTGCATCCCCGTCGTCGTCCGATGCGGCATTCGGGGCCGCACTGGCGTCCACCGCCGCCTTCTCCGCCCTCGCCTCCTGGGCCTTGCGCCGGTAGTCCGCCAGATCCTCCAGCAGCTTGGTGCGCGTGCGGCCCCTGAGCTGGAAGAGCACGAAGGGGTCTTCGCTGAACCGTTCTCCCATCAGGAAGTACACCGCGCTGATGTGTTTGCAGGGGTTGGCCTTGTCAGGGCAGCTGCATTCACTGCGCACTTCCTGGAGCTTGAAGGGGAACAGGCGACGGCCGCTTGCTGCGAAGGCCCGTTCGATATCCGCCGGCATGATGCCGGCCAGCAACTGCGCGGACCAGCGTGCCTTCTGGGTGAGGGCCTCCAGCACGTAGCGCCAGTCCTCGTCATTGAGGACATCCAGCCAGAGCTTCACTTTGTAGGGGTCCTCTCCCGTGCCTTGCACGCGGGCGTGCACCCGGCGCCCTTCAAAGCGGATCGAGGTGACGTTCCCCTCCCGGGCGTAGGCCCAGGCGCGCTCCAGCCGCTTCTTGTAGCGGTAGGAATTGATCAGCTCCATCCACTGGGCGACCCACCAGGGTTGCTGGCCCAGGCCTTCGTCGCTGAGGGAGGTGTTGATGCCGGGTGTGGATGGAGTGATGCTCATGGCTCTGTGTTGTCCTCCAGGCTCACGAGTTCCTTCAGCTGGCCCATGTCGAGCCCGCCAAGCCAATCCTCGCCTGAGCCAATGATGTCTTCGGCGAGTCGGGATTTCTCCCGGATCATCCGATCGATTTTCTCTTCAACGGATCCACTGGTGATGAACTTGTGCACCATCACCCGGTTGGTCTGGCCAATCCGGTAAGCCCGGTCCGTCGCCTGGTTCTCCACGGCCGGGTTCCACCAGCGATCGATGTGGAAGACATGGCTGGCGCGGGTGAGGTTGAGACCGACACCGCCGGCTTTCAGCGAGAGCAGGAACAGCTGCGGGCCTCGGGGATCCTCCTGGAAGCGGTCGACCATCGCCTGGCGTTCCTTTTTGCTCGTGCTGCCGCTGAGGAACGGCACATCGCTGCGCCAGCGACGCTGCAGATAACCCTGAAGCAGATGCCCCCATTCCGCGAACTGGGTGAACAGCAGGGCGCGATCGCCCGCCTCGATCACCTCCTCGAGAATTTCCTCAAGCCGCTGGAGTTTGGCGGAGCGTTGCAGGAAGTGATCATCGGCCTGCTCCTCCTTCAAGGCGAGGGCGGGGTGGTTGCAGATCTGCTTGAGCCTGGTGAGCAAACCGAGAACCTGCCCATGGCGCTGGCCGCGAGGTGCCCGGGCAATGGCGTCGAGCGTGTCTTCGACCGTTTTGGCGTAGAGCGATTTCTGCTCCTTGCTCAGGCCTACCCATTCGCTCAGTTCCACCTTCTCGGGTAGATCGGAAATGATCGCCTTGTCGGTTTTGAGCCGCCGCAGAATGAACGGGCCGACGCGTGATTTCAGATCCCGGAGCGACGACATGTCGCCGTAGCGCTCGATCGGCATCCGGTAGCGCTGCCGGAAGAAGTCCTCCTCACCGAGGACACGGGGATTGAGGAAGTCCATCAGGGCCCACAGTTCACTGACCCTGTTTTCCACGGGTGTGCCCGTGAGGGCGATGCGGAAACGGCTGTTGCGTCCCGGCCGCGCCAGATCCCGGGCCGCCATGCTCTGTTTGGCGCTGGGATTCTTGATCGCCTGGGCTTCGTCGATCACGACGCCCTGCCAGTCGAGGCTTTCGAGCAACTCGCTGTCGCGCTGAAGCAGGCCGTAACTGGTCAGCACAAGGTCAACATCCTTGAGCGCCTTTTTCAGGGCCGCAGGGGTGGAGGGCCGGCGGGGGCCGTAGTGCTCCTTGACGCTGAGCTCGGGCGTGAAGGCTTCGGCTTCCCGTTTCCAGTTGGTCAGCACGGAGGTGGGGGCGACCAGGAGCACGGGCCGTTTGAGTTCCTGCTCCGCTTTGAGGTGCTGGAGGAAGGCCAGCAGCTGAATGGTCTTGCCGAGGCCCATGTCATCGGCCAGGCAGGCGCCCTGATCAAAGCGGTGCAGGAAGGAGAGCCAGCCCAGGCCCCGCTCCTGATAAGGACGCAACTGACCGCTGAATCCCTCCGGGGCCGGCAGGGGGTCCGGTGCCTTCTGCTGGTGGTATTGCTCCAGCACCGCTTGAAGGCGTGGTCCGGCCTCCAGTCGGTGCACCGGCATGCGCATCAAGGTGTCGCCTTCCGTCGCTGTGAGGCGCAGGGCGTCGTCGAGGCTGAGGTCAGGTTTGGCGGCAAAGAAGCGCTCGGCGTTCTTGAGGTCGTTGGGCCGCAGTTCGATCCAGGCTCCCTTGTGCCGCACCAGTGGGCTGCGTTTTCCTGCCAGGCGTTCGAGTTCGCGCAGGGTCAGGGTGACCCCACCGATCATCAATTCCCAGTCCCAATCGAGGGTTTCGCCCAGGGTGAAGCCCCGCGACCGCTCCGGTAGCTCGGCCTTGATCGCCAGGCCCAGGCGACTCGCCAGCCCGCCGGAGAGGCTGGGGGGCAGCTCCACCCCCACGCCGACATCGCGCAGCTGACGGGCGGCGGTGCGCACCAGCACGAAGGCTTCGGCCGGGGTGAGCTGCATCGCTTCGGGTGTGGCGCTGTCCAGGCCCCGCTCGATCGGTGCAAACACGGTGAGGGCGCGTCCCATCCCTTCCAGCAGCAGCTCACCGGGGTGCTCCACGGCGATTTCACCGAGCTGCAGGCCCGCCGGCCCACAGGCCCAAGCCACACCGGCCGGCACCTTCAGGGTGGGGTCCGCTTCCGCCTGGAGGGCAAAGCGCAGGGTCCAGAGGTCGTCTCCGTCATCGGGGGTGTCGAGCTCCAGACAGGCCCGAGCTGCCGCCACGTTGCCGGCCACACCCTCACGCCAGTGGTGGCTGGCGGTGGAGAGACGCTCGGCGTCTTCGTCCGCCAGCTGGATCACGCCTGAGTCCGATCCCAGGGCGGTCTGCCAGGCGCTCAGCAGTGGGTCGAGTCCTTCGGGCGCCGGGGTGAACCCCTTGCGCAGCTGGGCATCCACCAGATCTTCAAGCAGGGTGGCGACCCGCAGACGCCCACTGCGGGGACGGCAGCTGGCCACGGGGTTGGCCGCACGCATCGCCTCCGGTCGCAGTCGGGTGGTGCGGTTGCTGCGTTTGCCGGTGGGCTCACGCCAAGGCAGGGCGCAGGTGGCGACGAGGGGCAGGCGAGAGGCCATGTCTTCGAGACGGCGGCGATCCTCCTCACGGTTCAGCAGGGGCACCCAGCGGGCGCGGTGCGGGTACCCCTCGCCGCGGCTCAGTTCCACCTGGGGGATCCAGCGGCTGCGGGCGATCAGGCTCAGCGCCCAGCGCTGCATGTGGCTCCACCAGCGGAGTTCATCGGCAAGGTCGGGATTGCGTCCCGACAGGGGCAGGCGTGACAGCCATTCGGTGGCGGCGCCGGGCTCGATCGCCAGCCCCTGCACCTGCCAGGGCCACCATTCCGTCTGTTTGGGAATCGGTTCACCAGCCTGCAGGGGAAGGCCGGTCCAGGTGCCGTCGTCCGTGGTGGCCGGCTCGCCGCGTTTCCGGCGCGGTTTCACGGTGCGGCTCGGCAGGGTCAGGCAGGCCGTGGCATCGATGATCCCCTCGGGCAGCAGGTCGCGCTCACCGAGCCAGGCACGGAGATCGTCCGGACTCAGGGTGAAGGGATGGGTTGCCGGTGTCAGCCCCGGACCCGCGGGTTCGGCAACGCGCCAGGTGTCAGCCCAAACCAGCAGGGCCGGGCGCCCTGAACTGGTCGGAGTGCGGATGGCGGGGAGCCAGGTGGCGTGCAGCAGGCTCATGGCCGCGACGCGGACAGCATGCGATGGGTTCCGTGTAACAGGAGTGCGCTACCGATCAGCGGCAGCCACGCCAGGAGGAGGTCCAGTCCTAATGATGCCAGGGCATCCGCCCCTGCGACAGGGGATGGCAGGGTCATTCCCAGGCTGCGGACGCCGCAGATGGCACCGACCAGGCCCGCCTGCAGGTGAGAATCCTCGGGGTCGACCCGTTCCAGATGGAAGGCCAGCAGGCCGTAGAAGAGGCCGCAGCCCGTGGAGCGGACCGCAAGATCAAGGCTGAAAGGGAGGCCCAGCAGGCCGGCTGCGACCCCCGCTGTCAGCGCCCAGCTGATCGAGCGCCAGCGCAGTGCAGCGCGGCTCAGGCTCTGGGCAGCCGCAGGGGAAGAGGCGGTGTCAGGTCGGGGGGCGGCCAACGTCTGCGGCGGCTCAGGGGTGATCATGGCTGCTGGACCCGCCCTCGTCGTTCGAATCCGCCATGGCTGTTGCACGATCGTCGCGCTCTGATGCAGCCCGTCCCCGCAGCGGTGCCGAGATCAGGGAGGCGTTTCTCGCATTCTTCGCCGCACGCGGGCATAAGCGGATGGCCAGTGCCTCCCTGGTGCCTGAAGACCCCACGGTGCTGCTCACCATCGCTGGAATGCTGCCGTTCAAGCCGGTGTTCCTCGGCCAGCAGGACCGTCCGGCCCCCTGCGCTACCAGCAGTCAGAAGTGCATTCGCACCAACGACATCGAGAACGTCGGCCGCACGGCCCGCCACCACACGTTCTTCGAGATGCTCGGGAACTTCTCCTTCGGTGACTACTTCAAGGAGCAGGCCATTCAGTGGGCCTGGGAGCTGAGCACGGATGTGTTCGGCCTGGATCCGAAGCACCTGGTGGTGAGCGTGTTCCGGGAGGACGACGAAGCCGAGCAGATCTGGCGGGATGTGGTGGGGGTGAATCCCCAGCGGATCATCCGCATGGATGAGGCTGACAACTTCTGGGCGTCAGGCCCGACGGGCCCCTGCGGCCCCTGCTCGGAGATCTATTACGACTTCAAGCCCGAGTTGGGCGATGAAGCCATCGACCTCGAGGACGACGACCGGTTCATCGAGTTCTACAACCTCGTGTTCATGCAGTACAACCGCGACGCCGAGGGCACCCTCACGCCGCTGGAGAACCGCAACATCGACACCGGCATGGGCCTGGAACGGATGGCCCAGATCCTCCAGGGCGTGCCCAACAACTACGAAACGGATCTCATCTACCCGTTGATTGAAACGGCGGCCGGCCTGGCGGGTGTCGACTACCGAACGCTCGACGCCAGGGGCCAGACCAGCCTCAAGGTGATCGGTGACCACAGTCGCGCTGTCACCCAACTGATCTGCGACGGTGTGACCGCCAGCAATCTCGGCCGGGGTTACATCCTCAGGCGGCTGCTACGCCGGGTGGTCCGACATGGCCGGCTGCTGGGGATCACCAAGCCTTTCCTGCCGGCCATGGGTGAGGCGGCCATTGCATTGATGCAGGCGGTGCACCCCCAGCTGCTGGACCGCAAGGCGGTGATCCTCGCCGAGTTGCAGCGGGAGGAGGCCCGCTTCCTTGAAACCCTGGAACGGGGCGAGAAGCTCCTGGCTGAGGTGCTTGAGGCGAAACCGGAACAGATTTCCGGAGCCCAGGCCTTCGAGCTGTATGACACCTACGGCTTTCCGCTCGAGCTCACCCAGGAAATTGCCGAGGAGCACGGTCTGTCGGTGGATCTCGAGGCCTTCGAGGCAGCCATGGAGGCGCAGCGGCAGCGGGCCAAGGCCGCTGCGGTGAGCATCGATCTCACCCTTCAGGATGCGATCGATCAGGTTGCGGCAGGCCTGGAGGCCACGCAGTTCCGTGGCTATGAGCTGCTGGACCACAGCAGCAGTGTGCAGGCCCTGGTGGTGAACGGTGAGCCCGCCGATCAGGCAGTCGCCGGTGATGCGGTGCAGGTGGTGCTTGACACCACACCGTTTTATGGCGAAGGCGGCGGCCAGGTGGGCGATCGCGGCGTTCTCGCCGGCGATGGTCCTGATGGCAACGGTCTGATCGTCGTGATCGATGGGGTGAGCCGCAACCGCAGTGTGTTTGTCCACAGCGGC
>JBGKDM010000274.1:0-3462 GCA_042954165.1 Synechococcus sp. | reverse complement strand
TGCCAGGCCGATCAGTGTGGTCTGTTTTCAGCGCGTGTCCCCGTTCAATCGACGGGACTCGGCGATGATCGCCTGGTGCGGCCTGCGGGGCGCCGTGCCCCTGGCGCTGTCGTTCAGCGTTCAGGAGGCCATTGCCACCTACCCAGGCCTGGACCCACAGGCAGCGACCCAACTGGCGCAGAACGCGCAGGGCATCATCTTCATCGTGGTGATCCTCAATCTTCTGCTCCAGGGCATCTCCATCGCCCCGCTTTGCAGAGCCCTCAGCGCCCCAGCACGGCCCGCGTCGTTCGGCTGATCCCTTCCAGCGTCTGCGGAAGGTAGGGCCCCTTCGCCAGCTGACCGCCGACCCGGAGACTGAGGCCGGCGAGCACCACATCACCGATCGCCAGTGCCAGCAGGGCCCGCAGCAGCGACCATCCCCAGGCGTCCTGCATCCAGAGCACCAGCGCCACTTCAACCGCCACGAGGGCGAGCAGCATCAGGGTGCCGCCCATGGCCAGGAACACCCCGCCACTGATCAGCCGACGTTTTTCGCGATCGACCTCCTGAAGAGCGATGCGCACATGCAGATCCATCACGGAAGCCGCCAGGGCCGTGACGCGGGCTGCAGCCCCCAGGCCGCGGGGACGCGGGGCCTCCGCCCGGGGGACATCAGCACCAGAGCCTTGGTCGTTCTGGAAATCAGCCATCAGGAACGCCTGCCACCCGCAAGGATCGAGCCCAGAATCATGCCCACCCCCGCGGCGATCGCCAGGGAGAGAAGGGGCCGCTGGCGAACAGGACCCTCAATCCTCGGGCGCAGAGTCTCGTTGAGGTCATCGAGAAGCGCTTCCAACTGCTTCTCAAGCGGATCCAGCGAACCGCTGAAGCCTGAGCCGCCCTCGCCGAGGGGCAGCAGCAGCTCCTCGAGCTGGGCTTGAACCAGATTGGCGGTCCGGCCGGAGTGGCGCGAGATCACCTGCACCATCTCGTCGAGGCTGCCTCGGGTGGCCTCCAGGGTGTGGTCGGCAAGCTCCGGCCAACGGCGCTGAATCTCAGGCAGAAGGCGGTCAAATCGGTGCCGGAACAACTCCGCTGCCGACTCCAGCGGTGGGGAGACGTCCCGGTCTCGTGGGTTGGTGTGATCATCCGCGGGGGGCGGGGCCGACTCCATGGACACGCTCTTTGCATCCGCCTTTGTATCCGCAGAGTAGGGATAGTGCTGGAGAGGTGACACCCCCAATGCCCCGCTACGTCCTTCTGGAACACACCGGTGCCCCGGATGATCCGCGTGGCTGCCACCTCGACCTTCTGCTCGAGGACGGCCCCACCTGTCGCACCTGGCGCCTGGACCACTTACCCCAGCTCGACGGCGCGTCACTGGTCGCCACACCCTTGCCTGCGCACCGACTGGTCTGGCTGGAACGGGAGGCCGCGGCCGTCTCCGGAGGCCGTGGCTGGGCGCGGCGGCGAGCCGGGGGCCAGTTCAGCGGCGTGCTGCCCGACGTGGGCAACGACAACGCAACCGTGCAGGTGCAACTGACAGGACTGGGAGCTCTCAACCTGCCCGACCGCATCCGTCTGGAGATCAGCGGCGGACGCTGCCGGCTTTGCAGCTGCCCTGAAGCCTCTTGAGCTTTTCAGAAGCTCCGGTAGTTTTGAAACGCTGACAGCCCCCCTGATCCTGTTGGTTCATATCAATCAGGTTGGGTTCAAGCACTTCAAGTCCTTCGGGGGGGCGATGAGTATCCCCCTGGAAACCGGTTTCACGGTGGTGACCGGACCCAACGGTTCAGGCAAGAGCAACATCCTTGATGGAGTGCTGTTCTGCCTGGGCCTGGCGAACAGCCGGGGCATGCGGGCCGATCGCCTCCCCGATCTCGTGAACAGCGGCATGCTCAAGGCCGGCAAAGCCGCGGAAACGCTGGTGAGCGTGCGGTTCGACCTCAGCGACTGGCAACCGGATGCCGCCGAGGAGGGGCTCGAAACTCCCGACGAGGGCCCCTGGATCCAGGCGGACCAGAAGGAGTGGACGGTGACCCGGAAACTGCGGGTGATGCCGGGAGGGTCCTACAGCAGCAGCTACACCGCCGACGGCGAACCCTGCAACCTGCAGCAGCTGCAGACCCAGCTGCGCAGACTGCGCATCGATCCGGAAGGCAGCAACGTCGTGATGCAGGGGGATGTCACCCGCATCGTGTCGATGAGCAACCGCGAGCGCCGGGGCCTGATCGACGAACTCGCAGGCGTGGCCCTGTTCGACACCCGAATCGAGCAGACCCGCCGCAAGCTTGATGATGTGCAGGAGCGCCAGGAACGCTGCCGCATCGTGGAACAGGAGCTGCATGCGGCAAGGCAGCGACTGGAGCGGGACTGTGCCAAGGCCCGCACCTATCAGGCCCTGCGAACCCAGCTGCAGCAGGGTCGCCAGCAGGAGCTGGTGCTGGCCTACGAGGCAGCGCAGGCCGCACTGCGGGAGCTCCAGTCCAGACACCGGAGCCTCGGCGAGCAGGACGTGCGCGACAGCGAAGCGATCCAGGCCGCGGAGAGCAGGCTGACCGAAGCGGCCGCCAGGCTGCAGGAGCTCCAGGAGACCGTCAAGGAACTCGGGGAGGACAAGCTGCTGGCCGTTCAGGGGGAGCTGAAGGGGCTCGAGAGCCAGGCCCGGGAGCTGGAACGGCAGGCGACACGGCACCAGCAGGAGGGCGAGACCCTTCAGGGCCAGCGCCACGACCTCACCAATCGACGTCGCGCCCTTCAGGACAGCGCCAAGGCGCTGGAACAGCCTCCGGATGCCGATGCCTTGGCGGCAGCGGAGCAGGCATGCCTGGATGCGGAGGCCGCCGTGGAGGTGTCGCGGCGGCGTCTCGGTGATGTGGCGGGGCGCTCAGGCACCTTGCTGGAAGAGCAGCGCCGGCGCAGCAACCGACGGCTCGAACTGCAAGCACAGATCACGCCGTTGCAGGAGGAGCAGCAGCAGCGGCGAGCCAAGCTGCAACAGGATCAGGAACGGCTGCTGGAGCTTCAGCAGGAACTCGACCAGGACGGATCCGAAGACCAGCGCGTTCAGGCCGCACTCAGCCAACTGAACAGCGAATGGCAGGGCCTGCTCGAGAGCCTGAACCAGGGCAGGGAAACCGTGCAGCAGCTGGTGGAGTCGGTGGCAGTGCAGCAACGCACCCGCGCACGCCTCGAAAAGGAGCAAAGTCGCCTCGAGCGCGAGATCGCCAGGCACGAAAGCCGCAGGGAGGCCCTGCAGGAGAGCCGCGGCACCGGTGCACTGCGGCTGCTGCTGGAGGCTGGCCTGGACGGAATCCATGGCCCGGTGGCTCAGCTCGGTGAAGTGGAGGAACGCCACCGCCTTGCCCTGGAGGTGGCGGCAGGAGCCCGTCTCGGCCAGGTTGTGGTGGATGACGACCGGGTCGCGGCCCAGGCGATCGAGCTGCTGAAAACGCGCCGGGCCGGTCGCCTGACCTTTCT
>JBGKDM010000273.1:0-2051 GCA_042954165.1 Synechococcus sp. | reverse complement strand
CAGGCCACGGAGAGATTGAGGCTGCGGACGTTGTCGTGGCCTCGCATCGGGATGGTGCAGATGGCATCACATCGCTGCCTGATATCGGGCGGAAGTCCGCTGTCCTCCCGCCCGAAAAGGAGCACATCTCCTTCCCGGAATTCAAAGGCACTCAACGACTGACCCTGGTGACGGCTGCAGCCGATCAGGCGCGACGGACGGGGAAGATCCGCCATGAAGGTGTTGAAGTCCTTGTGACTTGTGACATCAACGTGCGGCCAGTAATCGAGGCCAGCTCGCTTCAAGGTGCGATCGGAGATCGTGAAGCCCAGGGGCTCGATCAGCGAGAGCGGCACCTGGAACGCGGCTGACGTGCGTGCGATATTGCCGGTGTTGGGGGGGATCTGGGGTTCGTACAACGCGATCCGCAGCGGCGAGAACGTCAGGGTCATACGGGCACCCCGAGGGCATGGAGGTCAAGGGCACGTCCCTGAACCACGAGCCAGCTTCGTTGACTGTGTTGTTCAAGGGCTTGTGCGAGGGAGCCGAGTCGGTCCCGAAACAACCCGCCGATCGCAGTGGCAGGCACCACTCCCCAACCGGTTTCTTCGATCACCAGCACGGCTGGCTGGGTTCGCTGCCTGAGCACATCGATCAACCCCGTGCAGTTGTGTCGCCATTCGATGTCGTTCATCTCCAGACACCAGGCGACGTATCCGCCGAGGGCATCGATCAGAAGGGCTCGTTCCTCAGGCACTGATTGGATCACGGCAGCAAGATTCCGATCCGATTCCAGGACCAGCCAGTGATCAGGGCGACGGGCCTGATGGAGCTGAATTCTTCGTTGCCATGCTGCATCGTCTGCTCGTCGCGCCGATGTGGCCACGTACGTGACCTGACCGTGGTGTTGAAGCAGCGATTCGGCCCAGCGGCTTTTGCCGCTTCGGCTCGGCCCGCTCACCAGAACCAGGCCTGGTTCAACCGCCACCGTTCATCCCCCGAAGCGTGGCCACCGAAGACGGGCTCACCCGATTGAGATACCTGAAGATCCAGTACTTGAAGATGGTGGCGAGGATGACGGGGAAGGTGGCGATGAACAGGAGGATGAAGTTCTCGCGAGCTGGAAATCCGAAGTGGTTGGCGATGCCGTCGAGCAGAACAGTCCAACCCTCGGGACTGTGAAAGCCCACGAAAATATCGGTGAACAGGATGATTGCGAAGGCTTTGGCGGAGTCGCTCAATCCGTAAACGGCTTCATCGAAGAAGCCACGCAGAACGCGAAGTTCTTCGCGGTTCACGACGCAAACCGCCACGAAGGCCAGCAGGGCCGCAAGATCTGACAGCACGTTCTTGATGGCGTGGGTGCTCGCTTCGTCTGCCTCCTGTTTCAGTTCCTCGGCTTTGGTCGCCAGAGCCTGTTGGAGTTCCTGTTGGGATGGAATTGATTTTCCTTTAAGCAGAGCATCAAATTCAATCTCTGCTTTGTAAACCCTCAGTTTCTCGACAGCCTCCTCCTCGAGTTGGGGTTTGGGATAACTGAGGAAGGGAAGATCCGGCGCGAAACGGTCCACCATCGGACTGATGAGATAAGTCCGACTGGTCTGCTGGATCAACAGCGGTACCAGGATCATCAGGAGGAGGACCTTGAGTGAAATCAGGGTCGAGTCACGACGCCGCCGAAAACCAGCGACCAGCGTCGCCTCAGCCGTGGGGTCCAGTTGCCGTCGGACCGAGTCGACCACGCCCAGCAGCGAACGCGGTAGGGGGTCCGGTTCCCGGCTCATGGTCGGCGCTGTTGCAATGCGCTTTGGCGCGTAACGACTGACCACGGCTTCGATCAGCTGCACCTGCCTGAGCTCCTGGGTGTCGAACTGGGCGCGCACTGGCTCCAAACGGTCGAGTGCGGTGCGGCAGACATTCAGGGCTGCCCGGAACTTGCGCACGATCGTGGCCTGAACCGAGCTCGGCACCGCCAATTCGAGCTCGGGGCGAACGGCTCGGTCGCCGTAGTACTCCAGTTCAAGGCTCTGGATCAGCAGGGCGGCTTCGTAGCCACGATCAAGCTCGCTGCT
>JBGKDM010000272.1:0-5829 GCA_042954165.1 Synechococcus sp. | reverse complement strand
AGCGGTGCATGTGACCCAGGACTGCCTGGGCGGCCTGGCCAACACCCACTCAGCCTCGATCGCCGCTCATCTGAGGCAACAGGGTGGCTTCAGTGAGACAGCGATCGCCAAATTCTTCGGGCGACACCCGATCAATCAGGAGCAGATCGAAAGGGCGACCGCATCGCTCTCTCCGATCCAGAAGCAACTTGAATTCGAAGCCTACGCCCTGCAGAACGAAAGCCACCTCGTGGCATCGCTGCTCAAGAGCCGCTGCGCCAGGGGGTGATGGCACAGCCGCTGATCAGCGATCAGCGGTAATTCTCAAACTGGAGAGGCACCTCAAGCTCATCCTCCTTGGACTTGAGGAGTTGAATCGCCTGCTGAAGATCGTCCTTGCTCTTGCCGGTGATGCGAAGACTTTCACCCTGGATGGCGACTGTCACCTTTTTCAGGTCATCCCGCACGCTCTTGCTGAGCTTCTTCGCAAGCTCCTGACTGAGGCCCTTACGCAGTTTCACGACCTGTTTGACCCGGTTGCCGCCGACCGCTTCGGCGGGCTGAAAGTCAAAGATCTTCAGCGACAGATTCCGCTTGGTGGCCTTGGCCCGCAGGACATCCTCGACAGCCTGCAGCGTCATGTCACTGGCCGTGGTGATGACAACCTCGGTTTCCTCCAGCTCGATCTCGGTGCCGGAGTCCTTGAGGTCGTAGCGGTTCCCCACATCACGGCGAACCTGATCCAGCGTGTTCACCAGCTCCTGACGATCGAAGTCCGACACCACGTCGAAGGAGTAGGTGCTGGCCATAACGGTGTTGTCATTGAATCGCTCACCACCCTATCGGTGGTGACGGCAACGGAAAGCGCCCATGGGAATCCACAGCGGATGACGGCGTTGCGTTCAATGGACACACATCATTGGCTCCGATGGATCTCATCACAGCGTTCACGGCAACTCCGGCCGCTCCCTTTGTTTGGTCTCTGGTCCTGGCGGGCGGGGTTGTGATCTTGAGCATCGTGCCCCTCGGCGCAGCCCGTTCGCAGGCTGACTTCACCATGGCGGACATGGGAGCGCCGCGGGCCATGTTCGAGAGGTTGCCCGCCTGGGGCAAACGCGCAAGCTGGGCCCACCAGAACAGCTTCGAAGCCTTCTCCCTCCATGCACCAGCTGCACTGCTTGCAGTGATCGCCGCGCTGCAGACCGGTGCTCTCTCCGGAGTTGCCGCAACCGCTGCGCTCCTCCAGCCGGTGCTGCGCTTGATCTACATCGGTGCCTACGTCGGCAACGTGCCTCCGCTGCGGGGGCTTTGCTGGGCGTCAGCCCTGCTCTGCACGGGAGTGCTGTATGTGGAGAGCCTCAGGGCGCTGCTGCAGGGAGGCTGAGCCAGAACGGGCGGCGGTTCGATGGACTCAGGCCTGCACCCAGCGGGCCAGAGCCTTGTCCGGATCGGAGATCGACGCGATCGAATCGTGCATGTAGGCCTGCCATCCTTCCTTGGGCAGACCTGCGAACACCATCAGATTGAGCGGATAACGATCCGAGTCGGAGCAGCGCCTGAAATCATCACGAAACAGGAACACGGGCTTGGCCAGCGCAAAGGCGGCCCCGATCTCCACCATCACGCCCTCATCGGGCGGCGCGCCGTTGACCACGGCGAAGACTGCATCGGCGTTGCGCACATCCCGAAGACATTGCTGTGCCACGCCATGGGCCCAATCCGATCGGGTCAGGTCAATGTCGCTGTTGCGTCCGAAAGGTTCGAGGACGCTGAGGCCCAACTGTTCCAGCGCATCGACGAAACGGGGCAACAACACGGTCCGACTCTCTGCGGAGAACCCGAGCGGTGAGGCGAGATAAATGGTTTTACGGCCCATCACCGGTTCGACTCCGGGGCCTGAAACTGCTTCAGGGCCGTCAGGAGTGCAGCCGGCGACTGTGGATCGACCATCAGCACACTGCCCCCACGGGCATCGGCGAATTGCTCACCCATGGCCATCCAGTCCTTTGCAAGCATCAAGCGCATCGCTTCGGCGGATCTGGGATTGGTGTCAAGGGCCTCTGCCATGAGCAGGGCAGACTTCGCCTTGGCTTCAGCCAGCACCTCCTGCTGCTTGGACTGCGCTTCTGCCTCGAGCAGCAAGGCTTCCTTCTGGGCTTTTGCATCCAGCACCAGGGCCTCAGCCCGTCCACGGGCCTCATTCAGCTGGGCTTCCTTTTCACCCTCCGATCGCAGGATTGCAGCGCGCTTTTCCCGTTCTGCGGTCATCTGCTGTTCCATCGCCTGCTGCACGCCGGCCGAAGGGACAATGTCACGCATCTCGACGCGGGTGACCTTGACGCCCCATGGATCCGTGGCCTGATCAAGCTCCCGCAGAAGCAGTTCATTCACCTCACTGCGGGTGGTGAAGGTCTGATCCAGATCGAGCTTGCCCATTTCCGCACGGATCTGGGTCAGCACCAGATTCACCATCGCGGCCTGAAGGTTGTCAACGGCGTAGTAAGCGCGGGAGTGCTCCAGCAATTGCCAATAGACGACCGCATCCACCTCGATCGACACGTTGTCACGGGTGATGCATTGCTGTGGGGGGATGTCGAGAACCCGTTCCTTGAGAGATTCGTGGCTCACCACCTTCTCCACAACAGGGAGCACGAGAGACAGACCGGGCTGGAGCTCGCGATCAAATTTCCCCAGCCGTTCCACCAGGCGGGAGCGGCCGCCGCTCGTGACCTTGACGCTGCCTGTCCCCAGCACGGCGAGCAGAACCAGGGCAGGCAGGCTGAGAATCGCTTCCACGGCTCAGTGACATCTGCGCTGACCCTACGGATGGTGCGCATCGCAAACAACCGGATCCCCACAGAGCGACATCGCCAGCAAAGTGGGACCATCTCCCTGCCCATTGGTGATGGCTGCGTTCTGGGTTCCCCTGATCTGGCTGCTGGTGGCCGCCGTCTTGCTGGCCCTTGAACTCGCGCAACCCAGCTTCGATGGCCTGATCTTCGCAGCCCTTGCAGCGCTGGTGGTGTCGGTTCTCACCGCGCTCGGTTCATGGCCACTCGGGCTGCAGGCGGGCCTGTTCATCGCCATCACCCTCGCAGGAACGCTTTGGCTGATGCACTGGTCCGGAGGACGGAATCCTGAGGCCGTCAACCGGCGTCAACGGGAGGATCTGGCTGAGGTGATCAAACCCATCCCTGCCGGAGGGGATGGGCGTGTCCGCTGGCATGGACAGAGCTGGGCGGCGGCATCGCTGGATCTCGACAGGGACCTCAGCGACGGTGACCAGGTTCTTGTGGTGGGGCGCGAAGGGACGCAGCTTCAGGTGATGGGGATGGCGACGATCAGTCGAAGAACAGAAGACTGACGACCTTGCCCATGTCCTCGGCGCTCCTGCAGCTGTTCAGAAGCGTTTCACTGTCATGAAAAGCCAGGCAGATCAGCTGATCGCAGCGACTGATGATGTCCTGGTTGCAGAGACTGCTCGCCAGAGGAAGAGGAAGATCGTCCTGTTCAGGTTTCTCGATCAGATGGAGGACGTTCTCAAGACTGTCGCGGATCTCAGGCAGTTGACGATCCAGACTCTGCGGCAGAAGCACCGTGAGTCGGGCTGGATCCACATCCAGCACGCTGCGGATCACGGCTGCATTCACACCCTGTGCTCCTGATGTGATCAGGGAGTGCCCTTCCTGGGCCAGGGAACGCGCGATCAGTTCGACAAGGTGGATCGCGACGATCGGAACGTGGCGACTTCCGAGAATTGCGATGCGTCGCTTGCCTTTGTCCTGGAGAAGAGCCAGTTCCTGGGCAAGTGTGTCAACCCTGTCGAGGGCAGGAAGATCAAGGGAACGGCTCAAAGACATCCCGCCATTTACAAAACGAAATTAGCAGTAATTTCAAGGCCAACCATCACGACCTGACCTGACGGTCAGGTCTCAAGCCCGTTGGCAGCGGCCGTCATGCCGTGATCCCGAGCAAGGTGAACAATCGGTCGAGCTGGCAGTGCTCCTCGACGAGTCTGAAGGCATAGGTGGCCTTGACCGCTTCATGCAGTCGAACATGACCAAAGGCCTGCTCGATCACCTCCACGGTGGACAGGGTGTCGTGTTCAACCTTGAGGAGAGGCACCTCCAGCTCGTCAGCACGACTGATCAGCTGGGGAAGCGGTTCGCCGGCACCGGTGAGGATCAGGCATTGGGTGGACGCCTCAAGGGCTGCGAGCTGAATGTCCGTGCGGTCGGCACCGGTGACGACGGCCATGTTCCGACGGTGCCTGAAAAATTCCATGGCCGAATTCACGTTCATGGCACCGATGCTGAGCGTCTCGACCAGCAGCTCAAGCCGTTCTTCGCAGCAGAGGACGCGGGCATCGAGCCGACGCACCAGTTCACCCACGGTGACGCTGCGGAGCAGAGGAGACCGCGGCATCACCCCGAAGACCGCAAGCCCGAGCGCTTCGAGCTGGGGCACCACCGTGCGCTGGAGTCCTTCGACATCCCCGGGATTCACGGCATTCAGCACAATCCCGGCCAGGCGATCGCCGAGCTGGTCACGGGCGGCGAGAAGAGCGTCAACACTGCAGGTGTCGCGCCAGAGATGCACAAGCACCACCGAGGCATCCAGGCCCTTGGCGAGCTGCCCGAGGCTCAGGCCATACAACAACCCCTCGTGCAGACTTCCGGCCGCTTCGAGCAGGGTGACCGTCGACTCGGCATTGCGGAGATCTGCCTGAAGATCGCGAAAACCATCACCGGCTTCGAGCTGCGCGTCCGCGAGACGCTCGTCCGCCGTGGCAGGCGTCAGCAGATGCAGCGATGGCATCAACTGCTGATCAGACAGGCCAAGGGTGGAGCCGATGAACCGAACATCGTCATCAATGAGGGGATCGGGACAGGAACCAGAACCCGGCGTCCAGTCGACACTGGTCGCGAGAGGCTTGCCGACCCGAACGGCATGGCCTGCCGCAGCCAGTTGGCGGGCAAGACCCAACACCAGAGCTGATTTCCCACTGAAGGGTTCACACGAACCGATCAGCAACGTCGATCCCATCGCCAGCCCCTCACACCCAATTTGGAATCAATGTAACGACCCTGCTCCAAGGGGGTTCAGGCCGCATCCTGCTCAAGCAGTAACCACGACCAGAAACTGTCGGGAAGATCCTGGTCCGATCCGTCCGACGCGACCGGCATCAGCCAGGAAACCAATTGATGGCACGGCACCTCAAAGACATAGTGGAGACCAGGCTGGCCGTCGACATCGAGCTCACAGGAACAGGGCATCAACGGAGCACGGACTGCCTGCCAGCGCAGCTGAAATCGGCGGACTTCGCCATCAGTGAGGCTCCGCACCCCCTCGAAACGCCCCTGGCCAAGCATCGGAAAGACACGCAACAGCGATTCTTCCTGCTGGAGACCTCCGCAGTAAGGCGCGAACAGAGCAATCTGGGCTGCAAAGGACGAGCTCGCCACTGGTTCCTGCTGTTTCACCAAGGATGCCCCAAGCTAAGAGGATGGCAAAGTCCCCCGCACAACCCGGTTCGGACAACCGATGGAAGGGTTTACGCGTCGGCATCACCGGGATTCGTGGCGCCCTGGGCCAGGCGCTCTGCCGCCAGTTCCTGGACCAGGGCGCAGTGGTGGTGGGCCTGAGCCACGGCCCGAGGCCCAGCGAGGAGCCGACAGACCATCGCGCTCAGGAGTGGGTCCAGTGGAGTTGTGAGACCACCGACGATCTCAATCCCGTGCTCGCCAGCCTCGACCTTCTTGTTCTGAACCACGGCGTCAATCCGGGCGCGGATCAGAGCAGCGCGTCGCTGACACGAGCCCTGACGGTCAATGCACTGAGCACGTGGAC
>JBGKDM010000271.1:0-5038 GCA_042954165.1 Synechococcus sp. | reverse complement strand
CAACCGTATCCCCCGTCCATCGGCTGTCCTGGTCCACGACGGGGTGTCAGAGGTTGTTCAGCGTCGGGAGTCATCTGAGGATCTGTTGCGCTACGACACGCTTCCCACTCGCCTGGCCCAGGGAGTGCCGGTAAGCTGATCCCCAGATTGCTTGTGCTCAGTGAGTTGGCCGGGGTGGTTGGACGCGCGCCTGCTTGATGTCGGCTTCGCGCTCACCCTCGGTTTTCTTCTGTTCTCCAGGATCAGTGAACAGCGCTCTCTCTGGCTCCTGCGCGGTTACCTGTTTCTCGTTGCTCTCGCCTGGTTTTTCAGGCGTTTCCAACTCCTGCCACTGACGGCGGCACTGATCGAGGCACTCGTGCTCGCCTGTTCGCTTTCGCTCGCCATTCTCTGGCAGGGCGAACTCAGGCGCTTGATGGAGCTGCTTGGCACGTTCCGACTGGATGTACTTCTCGCTAATCCAGCCAGCAAACTGCGCGTGAAAGCCGGAACCGTTGTTCAGCTCACCGAAGCGGCCGGTCGTCTGTCTCAGGGTCGTCGAGGTGCACTGATTGTCGTTGACCTTGGAAGTGATCTGCGCCCAGAGGATTTCCTCAATTCAGGGGTCACCATTGATGCCCAGCTCAGCAGTGAGCTGATCCTCAATCTCTTTGCCTCCGACACCCCTCTCCATGACGGGGCCGTGGTCGTCAAAGGCAACCGCATCGTTGCTGCAGGTGTGATCCTCCCCCTCTCGCGCCAGGGCCACAGCCGCTATGGCACACGGCACCTTGCGGCCCTCGGAATCACGGAACGCTTCGATCGGTGCATCTGCGTGGTTGTGTCCGAGGAAACCGGAACGCTGTCTCTGGCGAACCACGGTCGTCTCGAACGCCCCATCACCAGCAGCCGGTTGCAGGATCTGCTGACCGACCTGATGGGTGTCACTCCCTCACCAACTGTTGTTGCTGCAACATCGGTGCCCTCCTCTGGACGTAGCGTGGCTGTTGCCAATCAGGACACTGCTTCGTGAGCCGTCGCTTGGCTGCCACTTCCAACGGTGTAACGGACAGAACCCCTCCGGCATCCCTTGACCCTCTCAGGATTCCGGCCCATGTCGCCGTGATCATGGATGGCAACGGTCGTTGGGCGCAGGCCCGTGGGCTACCGCGGGTGATGGGTCATCGCGCTGGCGTTGAGGCACTCAAGGGGACACTGCGCCTCTGCAGCGACTGGGGCGTGCAGGCCTTGACCGTGTACGCGTTCTCGACCGAGAACTGGGCCCGGCCGGGCGAAGAAGTCAACTTTCTGATGACTCTGTTCGAGAGGGTGCTGCAGAAGGAACTCCAGGCTCTCGAAGCGGAACAGGTGAGGATCCGCTTTCTGGGGGATCTCCAGGCGCTTCCCGCGAGGCTCCAGTCGTTGATCACAGAGGCCACAGAACGGACAGCCACCAACCGCGGCATTCACTTCAACGTCTGCACCAATTACGGAGGTCGTCGAGAGCTTGTCCTTGCCGCCCAGGCTCTGGCGACCCGTGTTGCGAATGGAGAGCTCGACCCCGCCAGCATCGATGAAAACGCTCTGGAGTCGGAATTGTTCACCGCTGGTGAGCGGGATCCTGATCTCCTGATCCGAACCAGTGGCGAACGACGCATCAGCAATTTTCTGCTTTGGCAGCTCGCCTATGCCGAAATTCATGTCACCGATGTGTTTTGGCCTGATTTCGACGAGCAGGCACTCCTGTCTGCCCTGTTGGATTACCAGCAGCGCCGCCGCCGCTTCGGAGGCCTTGAGGCGATGCGGGCCGACGTTCTGGGATCCTGAACAGCAGCAGACCGGCGTTGATGACCGATTCAGTTGCCTTGCGCCATGACTGGAGTCGTGAGGAGATCCAGGAGATTCTCGACTCGCCCTTGATGGATCTCCTCTGGCGAGCGCAGGGTGTGCATCGTGCGGCCAATCCTGGGTACCGCGTTCAGCTGGCATCCCTGCTCAGCGTCAAGACCGGAGGATGCGAAGAAGACTGTGCTTACTGCCCCCAGTCGATGCATCACAGCAGTGATGTGGCAGGACAGCCGGAACTGGAGGTTGAACCTGTTCTGGCCAGAGCCCGTGCCGCCAAGGCCGCCGGTGCTGATCGTTTCTGCATGGGATGGGCGTGGCGGGAAATCCGTGACGGTGCCCCGTTTGAGGCGATGCTCTCCATGGTTCGGGGAGTGCGTGAGCTCGGTCTTGAGGCCTGTGTGACTGCAGGAATGCTGACGGACCAACAGGCCTCAAGGCTTGCCGAAGCCGGGCTCACTGCTTACAACCACAACCTGGACACCAGTCCCGAGCATTACGACCGGATCATCACGACCCGCACGTATCAGGAACGTCTCGAGACCCTGCAGCGTGTTCGCCATGCAGGCATCACACTCTGCTGCGGCGGCATCATCGGGATGGGTGAAACAACGCGCGACAGGGCCTCCATGCTGCAGGTGCTCGCAACCATGGACCCCCATCCCGAAAGTGTGCCGATCAATGCGCTGGTGGCTGTCGAAGGCACACCATTGGAGGAGCAACCTCCTGTCAATCCCCTTGATCTGGTGCGCATGGTGGCGACAGCGCGGATCCTGATGCCAAAAACCAGGGTGCGTTTGAGTGCTGGCCGGGAGCAAATGACGCAGGAAGCACAGATTCTCTGTCTGCAGGCTGGTGCCGATTCGATTTTTTACGGGGAGACACTCCTCACCACAGGGAATCCGGCTGTGGAGGCCGATCGAGCTCTTCTCGCTGCTGCCGGTGTGAGTGCTAGTTGGCAGGATGCCGAACCTTCGACTGTCCTGACCTCGTCTCCCTGAACGGTCCCGATGGGGCGTTCGGAGGCATTGCTTGCTGCGGTGTTGTTTTGTTGTTCAGAGCACAGATTTTGTCGTCTGTCTGAGCGACCTTGACGAAGTGCTAAGGGGATTCCCGCAGCACCTCGATAGCTGCACGATTCGAATGAGTAAGCGAGGAATGCATCCACTCCTGATGGATTGCAACAGGCCGAAATCCCAGAAGAACCAAACAGGTCATCAGTTGTCCTTGGTCGACAGCGACCTGGCTTCCGCCCAGTACAAGCGGTTCGTTCGCGATGAGATGACTGATTGATCGACGCGATGACTCTGTTGTTGTCTGCATGAGCCCACGGTCTCCAACCAGCTGAACCGTTGAGGTGCGCCAGCAGCTTTCAGCTTGCTGTTGGAAGTCCCTCTGTGATCGACAGTGTCAGGTCGGAGTGGGGGGTTCTCATCGCGATCAGGGTTTGATGGCGGTCAGCCTCGTAAGCCTGAACAGCAGCTTCAAGAGAGGGAAATTCAATCAGAATGCTGACCGATCCCGGCGTTCCCTCTCTCACATCTGAAGCAATATTCCGAATTAACAGTGTTCCACCCACGGTCGGTAGCCAGTCGTTCAACGCTGTCAGGAATGGAACCATCCCCAACGGTGTGTGAATGGTTCCTGTTGTTAACCAATAGCCCTTGGTCATTGCACTCTGTGGTCGACGAATCAAGTTAAGAGAGTCAACGACCAAGCCGACCCACAATTCCTTTTCTGTCGGCAGCTCAGAAGGCATGACGACCGGGCTCAGGATTCTTTGACTACCCTGCAGTGCTGTTGTCGATCATTGTGGCCAAGCTCGGGGAGATCAAGCTGAGGCAGATTCAGCAGCTGAACACAGCAGACAGCCGTTATTTCATTCGTCTGCACAAAGAAGTGCTCAACTGGATGATGAGGACCTTGTCGGTAGATACCTATGGATTGACCTGGGTGCAGTTCACCAAGGGAGTGGCAGTGGGCGCCTTCACAGCCTGGTTGGTGCTGCGGTGAGCCTGGCGCAGTTGCGATGCGCCCGGCCCTGAACAGCAGTCCTGGAGCGAGCCTTTGATCGGGGCTTGCCGAGGCCCGCCTTAGGTTGAGGAAGACGTTCAGGTATCCGAGAAGAACGTGGATTTGCGAGGGTCTGCCCGACGTCTGATGAAATTTGCAGCTGCTTGTCCATGACGTCGTCTGACGACACAACGACCCTCGTGGCAGCGTTTTATGCCTTTGTTCCCCTGGAAGCTTCGCTGCGCGAGTCTCTGCTGCAGCGTCTCCCGGAGATCGCCTCGAGCGGGGGCATCAAGGGCTCTGTACTCGTTGCACCCGAGGGCGTGAATGGAACGGTCAGCGGTCCCGTTCAGGCCGTGGAGTCCATGCTCCGCGATCTGCGTGCAGAGCTGGTGCTGGGTGAAGACCATTTCGCCCGTTTGGAGGTCAAGCGAAGCTGGAGTGAGCAGCAGGTCTTCCGCCGCTTCAAAGCAAGGCGTAAACGGGAGATTGTGACGATGGGCTGTGCCGACGTCAGTCCGGCCCGGTCCGTGGGCACCTACGTGGAGCCGGCGCAGTGGAATGCGCTGGTGGATGATCCTGAAACGCTGGTGATTGACACACGCAACACCTACGAGGTGGCCATCGGCAGTTTTGACGGTGCTCTCAATCCCCAGACGGAGAGTTTTCGCGACTTCCCCGCCTGGGCGGAACGGGAACTCAGGCCCCTCGTTGCCCGGGAGGCCCCCAAGCGAATTGCGATGTTCTGCACGGGGGGGATTCGATGTGAGAAGGCCAGCAGCTACCTGCAGCAGCAGGGGTTCGGCGAGGTCCACCACCTGCGAGGCGGGATTCTGAACTATCTCGAGCAGACGCCGGAGGCGACCTCACGATGGCGGGGCGAGTGTTTTGTCTTCGATCAGCGCGTGGCCCTGAACCATCGCCTCGAACCTGGCGTTCACAAACTCTGTCATGCCTGTGGCCTGCCTCTGACACCTGAGCAGCGCGCTCTGGAGAGCTACGTGAGAGGAGTGCAGTGCCTGCACTGCGTGGATCGGTTCACCGATGCCGATCGACGACGTTTCGCGGAGCGTCAACGTCAGCTTGATCAGGCCAAAGCGATGCAGGATGACGGCATCGGGGACTCCATCCAGCCCTGATGACGACGCTGCCAGTTCTCTACAGCTTCCGACGCTGCCCCTATGCGATGCGCGCGCGGTGG
>JBGKDM010000270.1:0-3367 GCA_042954165.1 Synechococcus sp. | reverse complement strand
GTTCAGCTGGTGCTCAGCCGCCTTGCCGACGCGATCAACGAAGGTCGTCACGGTTCCAATGATCAGCGTGGCGACGACGGCCAGGGCTGATCGACTCCATTTCTGATGTTTTGCCGCCCTCCTGTAGTCACACAGGAAGGCGGCTGTTCCTTTTCCCACCCCACTACTCCCTCTCCGATGGCTGCTGCCGTATCCGCCAAGCTTGTCAAGGATCTGCGCGACAAGACAGGCGCAGGAATGATGGACTGCAAGAAAGCTCTTGCCGCCACCGATGGTGACGCCGAAAAAGCCATTGAGTGGCTGCGTCAGAAAGGGATTGCTAGCGCTGAGAAGAAGTCAGGTCGTACAGCCGCTGAAGGCGCTGTCGGCAGCTACATCCACACCGGCGCCAGGGTTGGTGTTCTGGTCGAGATCAACTGCGAGACCGACTTCGTGGCGCGTGGAGACATGTTCCAGGAGCTGCTCCGTGATGTCTCCATGCAGGTCGCTGCATGTCCCGGCGTCGAGTACGTCACCACCGATGAGATTCCCTCCGAAATCCGCGAGCGTGAAAAAGCCATCGAGATGGGTCGTGACGACCTTGAGGGCAAGCCTGAGCAGATGAAGGAGAAGATTGTCGAGGGACGCATCGGCAAACGCCTCAAGGAACTGGCCCTCATGGAGCAACCCTTCATCAAGGACAGCTCCATCACCGTGGCTGACCTGGTCAAACAGACCGCCGGCAAGATCGGTGAGAATGTCAAGGTTCGTCGCTTCACCCGTTACACCCTCGGGGAAGGCATCGAAGTCGAAGAGAACGACTTCGCTGCTGAAGTGGCTTCGATGACCAAAGGCTGATTTTGGTCGCGGAGCGGCAGGGCGCATCGCCTTATCAACCGAGCGAGCAGCTGACTCGTCTCCAGAGCTGGTGTCGCGATGCGGCGCCAGCTTTTTATCGCGACCATGCGCTGTATCTCCGTCAGCTCAGACAGCAGCTCCCGGAGGCAGTTCATCGTGCGTTGGCCACGTTCCTCTGCGAGATTGATCAGGACCTGTTGAATCGGCTGACACCGCAGGCCAGGTCTGGGCTCCAGAGTCGGATTGATCAGTTGGTCACCCGCAGCCTTTCATTTCTCACGATCGAACAGCTCCAGCTTCTCGCCAGGGACATGGATCGTGATCGCCATCGCAGGCGCCAGCGATCCCAGCAGGTTCTGGTGGATGCTCTCCAACGGACGGACCCTGACGGGACGAACGCCCCGTCAACATCCGATCCGTCCAATGAGTCGGACGGCAGTCATCCGGCCCACGCCGTCCCAATGCGTTCGGTTGATCTGAGCCTTGCTCCACCGATTGAGCAGCCAGATCTTCTCGATGGCCTGCTGTCTGCGATGGCATCACCGGATGCGTCCTCCCAGTCGTCATCGCCTTCAGAACCTCCCCAGGATTCCTCTGTCCCTGAGGTGGAGCTTGCATTCACGCCAGATCCGGAGTCGCCAGGTGAAGACAACGATGATTCCTCTGAACAGGCCAGTCCGGAACTGGTGATGCTTCAGTCGCTGTTCGCGATGGCTGGTGACAGCCTTGTGAACGAACCCGACGCCGCTGGAGTGGAGCCAATCGGCTCTGAATCGGTTTCAGAGGTGACGCCCCAGGCCCCCGGGGCGTCTGAGTCCTCTGAATTCATGCCAGGGATGCCTGAACCACTGCAGCACTGGCTCGACGGATTGGATCGTGCCCTCGCGCGTCGTCTGCGGAATCTTTCCCATGCCATCAATGTTGAATTGCTGCGTGCAGGGCTGACCAGCAGCCTTCTTCCCAACACCCTTCTGGAGGCGGTGCTGAAGTCTCAGGTGGAGACGCTTCCTGCCCCTTCCAATCTGCTGCGCCTGAAGCTTCCGGTGCCCCTCGGCGGCGACGCTGAACCGATGCTCGACGTGAGCTGCGTTCTTCTGCGCGCCTCGGATCTTGAGTTTGATCTGCCGTCCTTGCGTCGCTGCCGCTACAGGCTTCGCCAACGCAGGCGCAATCTGCTCACAATGGTCCAACAGCAACGTCACTGGCAGCGGCGTGCTCAGACGCAACAGGTGCAGCAGCAGTGGTGGCCCAGCCCTCCGGAAACTCCCCCCCCGATCTGAACCGCAGCTGCTCCGCTTCGGATCTTCAGCTTCTCAGTGCCTGGATGCGTCCGTTGCAGACATCGCTGAGTCTGGAGGCGGATCGCGGCTTTCACGACCTGCAGGGGCGTCAGGAACGTTTCCATGCCTTTCTGGCCCGCCAGTTCGCGTCTCCGCCTCCGATCCCGATTCCTGAGGACAGTCGACGTCGGCTTGCTCAGCTCGCTGAGAGCTTCGGCGGCTATTCCGACCTGAACGAAGCAGCCCGTCGACGGCTGGTGACCACCACCAGGCAATGGCTCCACGGCCTGAGGCAACGGCTCGAACCGGTCCGTCCGATGGCGCCGCCACGCCTGCGTGTGCAGACAGAGCGATCGGCGATGTCCTCGTCCCGACCGGTCAATGCAGTCGTTTCACTGGACGCGCCGCTTTCGACAGTCCGAGGCATCGGCCCCAAGCTGGCTGAACGTCTTGCCTCGCTTGGACTGCTGCTGGTCCGTGATCTGTTGGCCTACTACCCGCGTGATTACGTCGACTACTCGGCGATGCGGCGAATCGAGGCTCTTGAGGCCGGTGAAACAGCCACGATTGTTGCCACGGTGCGGCGCTGTCATGGGTTCACGAGCCCTCGGAATCCGAATCTTTCGATCCTCGAACTGCAGGTCCAGGATCCAACCGGTCGCCTCAAGGTCACCCGCTTCTTGGCTGGCAAGCGCTTCAGCAGCCCCGCGGCTCTGCACGCCCAGGCGCGCCAGTATCCCGTCGGCGCCACGGTGGCTATCAGCGGCCTGGTCAAGTCCGGCCCCTATGGGCTTGGTTTTCAGGATCCGTTGATCGAGGTCCTGGAGAGCGCCAACAGTCCGGTCCGTTCCCGACAGATCGGCCGTCTTCTGCCCGTTTATGCCCTGACGGACGGGCTCACGGCAGACCGTCTTCGCAGTCTTGTCGAGTCGGTTCTGCCCGCATCCACGTGTTCTCCCGAACCCCTCACGCTTGAACGGCGTGAGGCACTCGGTCTGATCAGTCGAAGTCAGGCGATCCAGGGCATCCACAGACCTGACAGCGCTGATGCCCTTCAGGAGGCTCGCCGTCGTCTCGTTTTTGACGAGTTCCTGCTGCTTCAGCTCGGGTTGATGCAGCGCCGTCACGCCCATCGCCAGCGCCATGCTCCTGTCCTCGACGGGGTGGGCATGCGCGACGGTCTTGTGGGGCGGTTCTTCGACCAACTTCCCTTCGAACTCACCAGCGCTCAGCAGCGTGTTCTGGCCGAA
>JBGKDM010000269.1:0-6120 GCA_042954165.1 Synechococcus sp. | reverse complement strand
CGAGAGGGCATACCCATTCACCTCCTCCTGACGTCCAAACGTGTCGCGCTCACCCTGCAGAACCAGCAAGGGCACGTCCAAACATTGCAGATGCTCGGTTCGCAACTGATCAGGCTTTCCGGGCGGGTGAAACGGGTACCCGAGACAGACCCCGCCCACCACAGGATGCGATCGCGCCACGCGATCGAGAAGCTGACTGGCGACACGGCCTCCCATCGACTTTCCTCCGATGATCAGCGCCTGACGATCACCGAGGGCCTTGATCTGCTCGCAGAAGCATTGTTCGAGCACAGGCATGCGATCAGGTGCGGCTTTCTTGCCGGATGCCCGCGATCGCTGCATGTAGGGAAACTCGAAACGGATCACACCCCAGCCCCGATCGGCCAGGCCGACCGCAATGGCTTCCATGAAGGGGCTGTCCATACCTGCCCCGGCACCGTGCGCCAGGAGAAACGTCAGGGGCGAATCGTCTGGGCCGTTCTGTAGGTGCCGGATCATCGTGGGCAAGGGAAACAGGCTGACCTCCTCCCGGACAGCCTGGAGCCGTCAGGCCACAACCTGATCGGAAGCGGGCGCGGGGGATGTTGCGTTGACGAGAAAGTCTTCCACGTCACCTCGCACGCTGAGAAGCTGGCCGTTCACAGCCATCTGCCAGATCTCCACCCGGGCTTCCGGGGGTGCCGAAAACCAGAAGATTTCAGACGGCATGACAACCTTTTCCAGGTAAAAGTTGTTCACTCCGATACATTTGAGGACGACCATTTTCGGGGTTTCGTTGCGATAAAGGCAGTCCTCCATGGCGCGAGTCGTCGAAGAATTAATGAGTTGTTCAGACATTCACCCGTTCCGCCCAGGGTTTTTGTCAGATCAGCAACATCCCCACAGATTCTTTCGATTTTCTACGCAATAAACCCTTGACGCCCATGGAGCCATGGGCGGAAGAAGGCGAAAGGCGCTCTGGCAAGGACCCGCTGCGCATAATCTCCTCGGAGTCCAGGACACCAGTCATGCCAGACGACGGCTATCGCTACGAACCGCTCGAGGCCTTCGGCGAAGGATTGACCACCCGTCGCCCCTGGAACACCTCCTCCCTGGTGCGCGTTGAACGCCTCAACGGCAGGGTGGCCATGGTCGGCTTCGCTGCTGCTGTTGTCGGCGAACTGATGAGCGGCCATGGCCCCGCTGGGCAGGTGATGGACGTGATCAGCTGGTACCTGTCCCTCTGACGCACAACAAGGGGCTCGAAGACCAAACGCGGGGACTCAGTCATTCACTGGCGGTTGTCGTTGTCAGCTCATGCAGAGCTGAGTAGTCGAGGCCATCCAGTGATGCCTGCTCAGCGTCGCCAAGAAGCGCAGCAAGACTGTCGAGACCCGACGTGTTGATCTGCAGAAGCGAAGCCTCTCGGAGGAAGAGAAGCAGATCCTTCCGGAGCAGGGCGGTGGTGAAATTTGGTTCCTCATAGTGATGACGGAGCATCCGCTCCAGCTTCTTGTCCACCGTGGGGGCATACAGCGCCGAGGGCCTCAGCACGTCCATAAATTTCTCCACCTCAAGACCGGACGCTTCGACCAGACGCAGGGCGAGTGAATACCCATGAGTAAGGCTGGCGATGAGCTGGTTGAGCGCCAGCTTGCAGGCGGAACCACTGCCGGTCGCCCCCATCCACATCGGCTTCTCCGACAGGAGCCGCAGCAATGGCAACTGGTCGTGGAACGACGCCTCATCGCCCCCGGCCATCACCAGCAGAGATCCCTTGAGCGCCTCGGGCTTGCTGCCGAGAACGGGCGCCTCCAGATAGGCACCACCCTGGGAACGGACCTGAAGCTCCAGCGCGCAGGATTCACTGACCCCCATCGTGCCCATCGGCATGCAGCAGGCACCGTCCAGGGGGCCGAGGGCCGCCACCACCTCCGCCGTGACGGGGCCATCACGCAGCACCGTGATCACACTCGCGCAACCGCCGGCAGCCCCAGCCAGCTCAGGGATGGAGCGTGCGCCCTTGGCAATCAAGGACTGAGCTTTCCGGGGGTCGCGGTTCCACACCCGCAGATCAATGCCCTGCTGGAGAAGGCGCACGCCGATCGCCTCTCCAAGCAGGCCGGTTCCAAGCAGAGCAACGGTGGGCATCGCATCCAGCACAGGCTTGACCATCGATCATCGCCCGCGACTCCAGCTCTGATCATCAGGACAGGAACGGCCTCGGATCCTGGTCGAAGCGATGCTCCAGGGGCAGCGGCTCGGACTGCTGATCACCATCGATCGCTGCTGTGCGCTCCAGGGCCTGACGCAACAGACGCGCACTGCGCAGCGGCATATCGCGCGGCACGGAAATTCGATCACGCAGATAGCGAAGACCGGCTGCAGCCCCTGGGCTGGGAGGCACCACGCGTCCCGTGGCCAGGAGCGTGAGGGCAGCACGCAGAGGTTGATCCAGTTGATTGCCGAGGGGATTGCGGGACATCAGCGTGCGCCGATGACGCAGCACCGGCGCCAGGGCCCGCAGGACGGCGGATGCCTCCTCCTGAGGGATGGGACCGTCCGAACATTCCCACGCACCGAGGCCATCACCTCTGTCGATCGCGACAGCACAGCGCTGACGCTCGGAGTCACGGTTGGGCCAGCATCCACCCATCTGCGGTGGCAGGTCGTGGGCATGGGTGTGGAAATCACCCTGGGTCCCCCGGTAGGCCTCCAACGCTTCAAGGGCCGACAGCCAGCGATCAAGGCCCGGATGTTCCCGGCGCAGGGCATACCCCTTGAAATAGGCGAGGGAGGCATTCATCCGCTCCACATAAGGAATGAACACCAGATCGGCACTTCCAGGCCCCGTGGACGCGCCTCCCGAAGGATCAAGCCATGGCCCCTGTTGCTTGGTCATTTCGTCCTCCACGCGGCGGGCGATCGCCTGAAACTGGGTGGCAGCACGCGAATCCTGCTGATCCGAGAGCCCGGGAGTGCAGAGCCAGAGGCACCAGGCCCGAAACAGAAGACGTTCCAGCTGCCTGAGCTCCCTCACCCTTGCCGTCGTCATCGAGGCGCCAAGGGGGCCGAAAGCACGCTCAAGGGCGATCAGAATTTCGTCGCTCTCAGTGATCAGACGTCCATCAAGCTCGAGCGCCGGCAACATGCCCGAGGGGACCTTGGCGGTGAACCAGGATTCCTTCGGGCCGTAGCAGCGCATCGTCACCTTGCGGATCCTGTAGGGAATTCGGCGGAACTCCAGCCAGAGCCAGACCTTCTGGCAGTAGGGACACCAGGCGTGATGATCGCGATAGAGCGTGACCCTGACATCACCCTCGCTCGCTCCGAACAGCCGCAACGTGGCCTGGGCATTGGTCGGACCGTTGACGCGATCGACGGGATCGGGCGCCAAGGCCTCCAGCGCATCCCAGCCGAGGGCCTCGGAAGCGACAGCGTCGTCAAACATCGAAGGGAAAGGCTACGGCGCTGGTCATGCTGCCGCCTCCGCAGGAGAGCTGCGCCCGACGCAAAGCAAGACCACCCCGGCCCCGCAGAGGCGTCAGGCCGAAAGCGAGGCGCGTTGACACATTTGTACTACGCAACTAGAACAGGTGTATCAACACCAGGCTGATGGCGCCCAGTTCCCCCTACGCACCATTCCAGGCCGAAGCGTGGATGCGCGCCTCTGTCATCAACCCTCGCAAGCGATGCCCAAGCAAGGCTGGATCCAAGACCCCCGCACCAGCGAGACCAAACGCTTCCATGCCGATGAAAAGAACTGGCGGCAAGACCCCCGCGTGTTCGTGGATTCAGGGAGACCTGTTCCAGGCGAAGCTCCCCTCCTGAAAACGCGTGTGCACCTCAGGCGGGACACCGCCGAACTGCTGTGGAGAGAACTGCTGCGGGTGGGATGGCGAACCTGCTCTCCCCAGTGGGGCACGGACGTCGATGTCTGACCTACCGGGAGGAACGTCAGGCCTCGCCCCTGGTTCAACCGCCAGGGCTCATCCGAAGTGGTAGTGCTTGCGAACGGGCTTGGTGACAGACCAGGTGCAGTGCAGACCAGCGGCAAATTCCACAAGATCACCCGCCCGGAAACACACGGGGTCCCCACCGTCTGGTGTCACCGTCACCTCGCCCTCAAGCAGAAGACAGGTTTCTCTCTGTTCGTAGTGCCAGGGAAACGTGCTCACCTCACAAGCCCAGACCGGCCACTCCCTGACTCCCAGTGCAACGATCACGCTCTCCGGACAGGGGGAGGTCACCTTGATGGACACGACAGCCTGAGGGGAGAACTCAATCGCCATCATTGCGCGGGGCCAGGCCGTTGCCTGCGATCAACCCCTGCTCCCAACCTCGACATTGACGCAGCATCAGGCCAGAGCAGCAGGCAAGAGCCAGCCCGAACCAGGTCAGTCCGCCCCACTGGCCGAGCGCGACCAACACCGACGACAGCCAGAGGACTGCCCAGAGGAAGGGCCGCAGTCGACGCAGGCGGCGCAGCGCCACCGAGCAGCTTCGGCAGTGCTGCGTGTGACTGTGCAAACGATCCATCAGTGAATCCGTTGACTGTCGGGGTGGCAGAGGCTGACCGGCGAATGGCTCTCCGGCGTGGCCATTGACCCAGCGATGGAGGGCCGAGACATAGACATCGGACTCACACGGCAAAAAGAAGGCGCGACTGGCTGCAGCACTTCCACCTGCCGCCGCAAAGGCCCGCTCCTGCCAGTGCAGGAACACCTGATCGTCCTCAAGAACCTTGTGGTTGCCGATGTGTTGCAACCATCGGGGCCGGGTCGACAACAACAGTCGAGGCAGGGGTGAGCGGAACTGGAACGGGAATCTGGCGAACAGACGGCACTGCCCTCGCCGGATCGGTACGGCGTAAACCACGGTGAGGATGCGGGCGAACCCCTTGGCATCCAGGTCGTGCCACATCAAGAGTGGCGCTTGAAACGTCGTGAACTGACTGCCGAGTGTTCCCTTGCGGGGTCCTTCCTCCCAGACGGCACGAAACCCGCTCGCATCTTCATGGGTGATCCGCGCACGAACAGGTGCAGCATTCGATCGCTTCCCGACGGTCCGATGGTGGGTGAAAGGCACATGGCTCACATCGAGCACATTTTCGAGCAGCGTCAGCGCATCCATCGGCAGGTCACGGAAGGTGTCCTGCACGGTCCATGAGTCCGGCTCCTCCTCAAGCACAGGCACCAAAGGCAACGGATGTGATCCGGCTGCGTCCGCAGCACCCGTCCACACAAACAGGAGTCCCTGACCGGTCGCCGTGGGCAACACACTGCAGCGGGATCGACGACTGTCGCTGCAGGTGGCGTCCTCAGCCTGCGGAATCAGCTGACAACGACCCTCGCCATCGAAACTCCACCCGTGGTAGGGGCATTCCAGCTCGCCTCGCGCATTCACACGCCCCTCACTGAGTGGCACGAGGCGGTGAGGACAGACATCGGGGAACGCTCGCCAGCGCTCGGTGGCGCGGTCCCACCAGATCACCAGGTCGCGGTCCAGCAGGGTGAAGCGGGACGGTCGCGCAGGATCCAGATCGCGGAGGTAGGCCACAGGCCACCATTGTTCGGTCCAGGTGGGATGCATGCCGGCACGATCGGAAGCGCCATGATCGCCCCCTGTGCATCCTTTCTGTGGTGATGAAGCGGCCGGATGGTGCAGCTCTTCTGGAGCTGGAGACAACAGTCCGACACCGGGGGACGGGACTCAACGCATCCGTACTGCTGGGCCGGTGGAGACTGCGGTCGGTCTGGTCGAAAGGAGAGATCCAGGCATCCTCTTTCAGCGGCTGGGCACTGCGGGGGCTCCAGGCCGAGCTCGACTTGCAGTCCGGTGAGGAGGAACAACTCCTCCTCAGCAATGCCGTGTCCATCGGTCCGCTGGAGTTGCGCTTCCGAGGCGAGGCCAGCCTCAGAGGACGCCGGCCGCTCCTGATCTTCGTGTTCAGAACCGTGGAACTGACCGTCTCCGGACGATGCTTGCTGAAGCGCGAGATTCCTGCGCCGATGCCCAGCCGGCAGCCCTTTTTCGCCCTGATTCACCGCGACCCATCGGGCTGGCTGGCAGCACGGGGCCGAGGCGGTGGACTCGCTCTCTGGGAGCTGGCCCCCGCAGAGAACTGACCGCGGTCCGATC
>JBGKDM010000268.1:0-3607 GCA_042954165.1 Synechococcus sp. | reverse complement strand
ACCAGGGGAAGGGCCAGCAGAACCCCGGGCAGTCCAAGCAGAGCGCCAAGACTCAGTTGTGCCATCAAGGCCACGGTGGGAAGCAGATTCACGGTGCGCCGCAGGAGCAGGGGTGTCAGCAGGAAGGCCTCCAGGTTCTGCAGCACAAGCCGCATCACCAGCACCTGAAGCATCAGCGCGGGTGAGACCAGCAGCGCCATGGACAGAGGCAGCAATGTGGCAGCCGTCGGTCCGATGGTGGGAACGAAGGTCAGCAATCCGCAGACCAGTGCACTCAGAAGGGCCAGGGGGGCATGGAGCAGCACCAGCCCCAACCAGGTGAGCAGAAAGACGGTTGTTGCGGAGAGCGTCATGCCGGCAAGCCAGCCCCCCAGGGCGGTGCGGCACTGGTCCAGAACGCGCGTCATCGTTGGTCGCGCAGGCCTCGGGGTGGCGGCGATCAGCATCCGTCGGTGTGCTCCGGGATCCAGCACCATCAGCACCGCCAACAGGCCCATCAGCAACAACTGGACGAGGCCGTTGGCCGCTCCCCCTGCCACCCCGAGGATCTGGCTCCCCACGGGTTGGATTCTCTCCCAGCTGAACTGGGATGGCAGGCTCTCTCCGAGCCCCTGCAGCCTGGGTTCACTGGCGATCAGGGTCTGCAGCCTGTCAAGCACAACCGGCACGAGCGCGCCCAGTTCCTGAATCTGGGTGAGCAGCTCCGGCACCAGGATCTGGATCACTGCGCTCCCGCCGAGCACCACAAGCAGCAGCACGATGGCCAGGGCCAGAGGACGCGGAAGTCCGGCGTGTTGAAGCTTCTGGGTCGGGACATCGAGGGCGATGGCCAGCACGACGGCACCGAAAAGCACCAGAAGGACCCATCGCAGCTGCCACACGAGCAAACTGAGCACCACCAGCGTCAGTCCGGCGAGAAGGTTTCTGGCGTTCATCAGGCTCAGCTCCTCAGTGACTGCGGTCGAGAGCCAGACGGGACGGCTTCCAGCGATCCAGCATGTCGTGAATCACCACTTCCCTGATCAGCACCTGCAGCACAACAGCCAGGGGCAGGGCCAGCAGCAGCCCGAGAGGCCCGAACACCACCGTGAACACAAACTGGGCGAACAGCGTCAATCCCGGCAGAAGCCTGACCTGGTGATGCATCACGGAGGGGGTGATCACATAGCTTTCCAGGTTCTGGATCACCACATAAAGACCGAGAACGGCAGCCGACTTCCAGGGGGCATCCAGTAGAGCCACCGCCATGGGGAAGATTGTGCTCAAGGTCGGCCCCACGTTGGGGATCACGTTGAGCAAGCCAGCCAGCAGGGCATTGGCCATGACGAGCTTGACGCCCAGGAGGGACAAGCCGAGGCCAGCGAGACAGGCCACACAAACGGAACTGATCAGCAGGCCCACCATCCAGCTGCTGAGCGCTTCACCGCATTGCCGCAGAACGTCTCTGGCCCTGCGTCGATAGAACGACGGAACCAGTTGGATCGCAATATCCCGGTACGCAGTCGGCTGAACCGCCACCATCAAGGTGACGGCGATCACGAACAAAAGCCGGATGAAACCGCTGCCCAGATTGCCCGCAAAGCCGAGCAGTTGCTGAAGGCCCCCACTAAGCCCTGAGGCCAATGTCGCTCCGTCGGGAATGGCCTTGCCCGTTGTCAGCAGTTCCGTGCTCCAGGTGTCGGTGCCTTGAAGTCCGTAGACCATCCCAGAGAGCTTGGTGATCGTGTCGATCGCCAGTTGTTTGAGAGCCTGGGCCGCTTCCGGAAGCTGCTGAAGCAGTTGCTGAAACTGACTGATAAACGGTGGAACGAGCACCGCCAGTCCGATTCCGATGACAAGAATCAGACCCAGAAGGCAGACAAGCAAGGCCCAGAGTCTTGGAATCGCCCAGCGCTCCCGGAGGCTGCCAACGAGGGTGCACAGGGCCATGGCCAGCACAATGGAGGCGAAGCCCAGGATCAGGACGTCGCGAAGACTCCAGAGCAGCAGGCAGGCAGCAGCAACGGCCACCAGCCCCATCCACTGAGGGAATTTCACCCGCTTACGGCATCACCATCCGCATTGTCTCCGGAATTCTGGGAATAGCCCATGCCGTTGGCATCGGCGTAACGCTGGGCGAAGCGCATGAAACGCTCGAAGTCGGCTTCAGTTTTCCAGGTGTAGGTGGCTTCAAGCGCGAAGGGTTTGCCGTTGACGAAACGACCGTTCACCTCCCGGGTGACCATCGAGCCTTCCTCATCGACCATCCACATTCCGGCAATGTCGCCGAGGGTTTCGGGCGCAAGAGCCTGAGGCTCTTCGAAGACGAATTTCGCCTGGCCGGTGCGTCCGTCCCGGCTGCGTGTCATACGGATGTCGGGGACGACAGGCTCGTTCACCCCACGGAAGAACTGAATGGCTGCCTTGGTGTCGTCTGCCATGAAGAATCCGCCATTTCAAAGGCGGAGTTTAGGGACGAACGTCACGTCATTGCCCCGTTGCAGTGTCGGCCGCACTGTCCGTTGCATGGATGGACCGGACCAACCCAAGTGCCAGGAGGTGTTCAGCCGCTGCCTCCGGGTCAAGGCCCGCAATGCTGACGCTGCGCCGATCTCTGGCCTGTTCGAGTTCGTGGTTGTAGCAACGGTCGTAGTAATCGAGCATGGCTCGACAGGCGTCACGCATGTCGCCACTGGCAATGGAGTCCAGCGCCTGGCGGGTCCGTTGCGGACCCAGGCGCCGGCTGATCCGCTGGGTGGCCTCGGTCAGCTCGGCAGCACCCTGATGTCCATAGACCGCAACCAGTTGCTCAACCCGCTCATCGGCGGACCGCTGCACCTCCAGGACATCCGCTCCTTGCATCTGCACAAACAGATCCCTGGGAATCCGGCACCGCCCCACCTGGGCGCTTTCGGCCTCCAGCCAGATCTCAGCGGCGCCAGTGTCCCGGTGTCGATCGAGTGCCTCAGCCAGACAATTCTCGTAGTGTTCCGTGCTCGGCTGTTCGGGGAGGCCCAGTCCCCCGAAGCTGCTGCCCCTGTGGTTGGCGAGGCCTTCCAGGTCGACCACCGCCACGTCGCGCTTGGCCAGAGCCAGGAGCAGATCGGTCTTGCCGCTGCCGGTGCGCCCCCCCAGCAACTTCACAGGCCAGTCGCAACGGAATTGCTCCAGAACCCAGCTGCGGTAGGCCTTGTATCCCCCCTCCAGAACAAGAGGGGTCAGGTCCACCAGTCCTGCAAGCCAGCCGACGCTGTTGGAGCGCATGCCTCCCCTCCAGCAGTAAATGCGCAGCGAGCCTGATGCTTCGGCAAGGTTGCGAAGCCCTTGGGCCATGGCGCTCAATCGGGGTCCGACAAGGGCCAGCCCCAGCTCGATGGCCTGCCCACGGCCTTGTTGTTTGTAAGTGGTGCCGACCTCAGCCCGCTGCTCATCGTTGAACAGAGGCAGGTTGACGGCGCCAGGCCAATGGCCTTTCGCGAACTCCCCCGGGCTGCGGACATCCACAAGCTGGCCTGCAGCTTTCCGGAAGCTTGCGAAATCCGTCGTCGTCTTGGCGCCCATGCCTGACATAGTGGGCCAGCGCCGTGCCAGTGAGAGCCGGTCTCGATTCATGCTTTCCGGACTCTCC
>JBGKDM010000267.1:0-2844 GCA_042954165.1 Synechococcus sp. | reverse complement strand
TCAGCCCAGGAAGGGTTGGAGAAACTTCGCCGGGGTGAGGCTGATCTGGCCTGTGGTGTCGCGTTCAGCTGGGAGCGACAACGCTCCTTTGACTTCACCATTCCCTTCGCCAGTGGTGGGGTGAGAGTTCTCGCTCCTGACGGCATCAACGGCACCCCCGACAGCCTTGAGGGTCAAACGATCGGTGTGGTGCAAAACAGCGTGGCGGCCGAGGTGCTGGCCGAGAGCATCGCCAATGCACAGTTCCAGTCCTTCGCCACCCCGGTTGAAGCCCTGGCGGCGTTCAGCAGCGGCGAGATCACCGTTCTGGGCGGCGACAGCCTCTGGCTCAAGGCGAATCAGGCCGCAGCAGCCCCTAACGCGGTCCTTGTTCCTGACCGTGCCTATGCACGCTCCGGTGTGGGTTGCGTGGTCGGTGAGGCGACGCCCCGACTGCTGAATGTGAGCAACCTTGCGATCGGGCGTCTGCTTTCGGGATATGTCGACCGTGACCCCTCCGTGCGGTCTGAGATCAACCGCTGGATCGGTGGCGACAGTCCGATTGCCCTGAGTGATGAGCAGATCAGTTCTTTTTTCCGGATGGTTCTGTCAACCACCGCGCAGATCAACAGCCGTTGACGTCTGTCAGCCCGCCCCCTGCACTCACCACGTTTCCCAAACACCATGCACAAAACCACACTTCTCAGCCTGACGGCTGCTCTGGCCGCCAGCACCGTTCTCTGCGAAGCCAGTCGGGCTGCCGTACATAGCCCTCCTGATCCAGCCAATGCACTGGAGCAGCGCATCCAGAAACTGGATCTTCAGTCCTGGACGGCCCATGGTCTGGGCGGCTTCTCCTCCTCTGACCTGTTTGCACGGGTCTGGGGCAACGGTGGAGGTCGTGCCTGGGGGAATGGTCGCGGCCGCGGCTTCGCGAACGGCGGCGGCAGCCGCGGGTTCGCGAACGCCTATCGGGGGGGCTTTGCGAACTGGTGAACACGACTGACTTCGGACCGATCGGACTGGTGGTGATCCAGGCGACGTCGCTCTGCAATCTCGACTGCAGTTATTGCTATCTGCCGGATCGCCACAAGCGCAGGCAGTTCGATCTTGATCTCCTACCCCTCTTGCTGAACCGGATTTACGACAGCCCCTTCTGGGGGCCTCAGCTGTCGATCCTCTGGCATGCGGGGGAGCCGCTGACGCTTCCATGCGCCTTCTACGACGAAGCAACCCGGCGGCTGCATGCCGCCACTGCCGAGCTGCAGCGCCAAGGTGTGGTGATTGAGCAGCACGTGCAGACCAACGCCACCCTGATCAACGATTCCTGGGCCGAGTGCATCAAACGCAATCGGCTCGTGGTGGGGGTGAGTGTGGACGGGCCACAGGCGATTCACGACTCCCATCGGCGCTACCGCAATGGCTCGGGATCCCACGCCCACACCATGCGCGGGATCCGAACGCTTCAGGCCCACGGCATTCCTTTTCATGCCATCGCTGTGCTCACAAGCCAGGCTCTTGAGCAGCCTGAGCAGATGTATCGCTTTCTGCGTGACGAGGGTATTCACCAGGTCGGCTTCAACGTCGAGGAACAGGAAGGTGTTCATGTCACCTCATCGATGCAGGGTCTTCTGCGGGAACGGCAGTACCGCGAGTTTCTCCGCCGTTTCTGGGTCTGTAATCGGCGGGATGGCTTCCCGATCGAACTGCGGGAGTTCCAGCAGGTGCTCGAGATGATGCATGGCGGCCAGCGGCTGCGTCAGAACGAAATGAACAGGCCCTATTCGATTCTCAGCGTTGACGCTGCAGGCCACTTCTCGACGTTTGACCCTGAACTTCTTTCGGTGGCCACGGAGCGTTACGGCGTGTTCAATCTCGGCCATCTCCGTGAGATCTCCCTTGAGGACGCCATCCACACGGAGGCGTTCCGGCGGCTGCATCGGGACATGGCCGCCGGTCTTGAGCAGTGCGCTGACCACTGCCGTTACTACGGCTTCTGTGGCGGTGGTACCGGGAGCAATAAGTACTGGGAGCACGGCACGCTCAACGCCGGGGAGACCAGTGCATGCCGGTTCTCAGCACAGATTCCTGTGGACGTGCTGCTCGAGCAGCTTGAAGCGGCGTCGTGAGAGCCAGATCCGACCGTTGCAGTGGGGGTGATCCAGCAGGTCGACGGGGGGCTGAGGCTGGTTTGTGTGGGTTGTCTCCGCACAGGTGTGGCGATCGTTACACCTGTGCGGTCAAACCCTGAAAGAAGTGCGAAGGCGCGCGCAAGGGCAGCGTGGCCGGTTTTATGGTTGACCCAGTCTTTTCGGCGTATCGATGGTTGACCCTGTCGTGGCAGTCGCTGATTCCCTGCAGGCCCTCCGGAACGGCACCACGGATGATCAATGGGAGCGCCTCAAGGCGAACCCGCTGGTCAAGGACCTTCTGGGCAAATGCTCTGATCTGGAAGCGGCCCTCCTTGTTGGCGACGCCACCCAAGGCGAAGCCTCTGTGGATCCCCGCTTCATTCTCAAATCCTCTGTTGAGGCTCACCTTCTCCTTGCCGCCTGAGCGTCACGCATCAACGTCCGACGTCTGATTCGTTCCCTTGCTGCAGGCTCAGTCGAGCCGTGGAAAGTCTTCGGAGAGCTGATCTCCGGTGAATTGCGCCACCCAGCCTTCGGGGTTGTTGAAGAATCGGATGGCGCAGAACGCCGGCGCACTGCCCATATCAAACCAGTGTTTGGTTCCGGCGGGCACGGCGATCAGATCATCGGCCTCGCAGAGCACCTGCAGCACTTCATCGCCGAGGTGAAGGCAGAAGAGTCCTTTGCCTTCGACGAAAAACCTCACTTCGTCTTCGGTGTGGATGTGTTCGTC
>JBGKDM010000266.1:0-3731 GCA_042954165.1 Synechococcus sp. | reverse complement strand
GGGGGCAAGCGGCGGCTGCTGAGCCATGAGAGCAACACAAGCAGCGATGACACCCAGAGGCAGGCCTGCATGCCTTCACTGGCCGTGCGCCCCAGCAGGAACACCGCACCGGACAGGAGGGTGCCCACCAACCGTCCGGCGGCATTGGCCATGTAATAGAAGCCCACATTGAGGCTGACGTTCTCGGCGTCGGTGTACGCCAGCACCATGTAGGAGTGGATCGAGGAGTTCATGGCAAAGACCACGCCGAAGGCCGCCAGCCCTGCGGTGATCGCCGCGGCCACATCCACCTGACGCCAGAGCGCGATCGCGATCAACCCGGGGATGGCCGTCAGCACCGCGCTCCAGAACTGAACCGCCCCGACCCCCGGTGTGCGGGTCTGCCCCCACAGCCGCCGCAGGGATGGAGCCCCGCCTTGCACCAGGCCATAACCGATCACCCAGAGCCCCAGGAAGCCGCCGATTTCCCAGAAGCTCCAGCCCAGAGAGGCCTCTAGGAACACAGGCAAGGCCACCACGAACCAGACATCGCGGGCTCCGAACAGAAAAAAACGCGCCAGCGCCAGGATGTTGATGCCGGCAGAGGGTGAGAACAGAGCGCTGAAGCCTGGCTTCTGCGTCATCCGACCGATCTCACCGGGCAGCACCAGGGTCAGGAGAAAGGCAAGCCCCAGGCCAGCGGCCATCAGTCCAACCGCACTGTTGAAACCGAAGGCTGTCAGCAACACGCCGCCAAGAAAGAAGCCGACACCTTTCAGAGCATTCTTGGATCCGGTCAGGACCGCCACCCACTGGAACAGCTGGTTCTGCCCCTGCTGCCCGTCGGCGGGCGTTGACGGCACCACCGTCTTGATGGCGCTCTTCGCGCTCATCTTGTTGAGATCCTTGGCGATGCCACTGATCGCCTGGGCCACCATCACGTAAGCCACGCTCAGCAGCCTCGGCCAGTTGGCCGCCACCGGGATCAGCATCACCAGCGCCAGAATCTGAAGCAGGGTGCCGGCCCAGAGCGTCAGACGCAGGCCGTAACGGGCACCGATCCAACCGCCGAACAGGTTGGTCACCACCCCGAAGAACTCATAGAAAAGGAAGAGGACAGCGATCTCGAGGGCGCTGTAGCCGAGCGCGTGAAAGTGGAACACCACAAGCATGCGCAGAGCACCGTCGGTGAGCGTGAAGGCCCAGTAGTTGGCGGTGACGATGCCGTACTGCTGCAGGGGAGTGAGGGTCATGCGCCGAGGCTCACCACATGACAGGTCAGATCGGCCATGCGGCAGCTGTAGCCCCATTCGTTGTCGTACCAGGCCAGCACCTTGAGCTGGGTGCCGTCGACCACCATCGTGGAGGGGGCATCGATGATCGCGCTGCGGTTGTCGTTGGTGAAGTCGCAAGACACCAGCGGCCGCTCCTCGTAGCCCAGGATTCCCCTGAGGGAGCCCTCGGACGCCGCCTTGAAGGCGGCATTGACCTCTTCGGCGCTGACGCGGTGCTTGAGCTCGAACACGGCATCGGTGAGGGATCCATTCAGAAGCGGAACCCGCACGGCATGGCCGTTGAGCTTGCCGAGCAGTTCGGGAAAAATCATGCCGATCGCCTTGGCTGACCCCGTCGTTGTCGGGATCAGTGACGCCAGCCCCGAGCGCGCCCGGCGCAGATCACGCTTGAACCCATCCACGGTCACCTGGGTGTTGGTGATGTCGTGAATGGTGGTGATCAGACCGTGGGCGATCCCGAAGCTCTCGTGCACCACCTTCACCACCGGGGCGAGGCAATTCGTGGTGCAGGAGGCAGCGGTGATCAGCCGGTGTTGATCGGGCACGTAGAGGTGATGGTTGATGCCATAGACGATGTTGAGGGCATCAGCACCAGCCACCATTCCCTTCACCGGGCAGGCAACGATCACGCGTTTGACGCCGGTCTGATCGAAATAGGGCTGAAGGGTGTCGGAGGTTTTGAAGGCTCCGGTGCATTCGAGCACCAACGCGACGCCGGCCTGATCCCAGGGCACGGCCACCGGATCGCTGCTGCGGCTCCAGCCCACAGTGGCGCCATCGATGCAAAGGCTCGCCTCGGAGGCGACGACGTCGCGGTTCCAGCGCCCATGGACGGAATCAAAGCTGAGCAGGTGCGCAGCGGTTGCCGCATCGCCGGCGCAGTCGTTGATGTGAACGATCTCGATGCCGGGGCGCCCCCAGAGCGCCCGAAGAACCAGGCGACCGATCCGCCCGAAGCCGTTGATGCCGATGCGCATGGCCGCCAACCAAAATCCTTCAGATCAACCAATCTTGATACATCAAGCGAAATTGATGCAACAGGCATCGGGGCCGTCACCCTCACTGATTAGCGTTGAAGCATTCAGACGCCAACAGAACGATCCGAGGGACCCGATGAGCGCGGTGCAGACATCACTGGACTCCGCCGCCGCACGGAGCCTCCTGAAGGCCATCGCCGACCCCCTCCGCCTGCGGGTGATCGAGAGTCTGGCCCGGGGCGAGCGTTGCGTCTGTGACCTCACCGACGACCTCGACCTCGCCCAGTCCAAGCTCTCGTTTCACCTCAAGGTGCTCAAGGAGGCCGGCCTGCTCGCCGATCGCCAGTGCGGCCGCTGGGTGTACTACCGGCTGCAGCCCGAGAGGCTCGCTGCCCTGCAGACCTGGTTAGGCGATCTGATCGAACGCCCGCAGGACCAGACCAGCCGCTGCGAGCCCTGAGACCATGGACCAACGGCTCGTGTTCCCGGCAACGGCGCGCAACCGCGACCCGATTGCGGAGGCGCTGTCCAGCTGGCTTCCCAGCCGGGGCACGGTGCTGGAAATCGCGAGCGGCAGCGGTGAGCATGCCGTGGCTTTTCAACAGCACTTCCCCGATCTCACCTGGCAGGCGAGCGACTGCGAACCGGCCCACTGCGCCAGCATCAGCGCCTGGATCAACCACTGCCAGCTAGAAGGGCGCATGCCGCAGCCGCTGCGCCTTGATGTGCAGACGCGACCCTGGCCACTGCCGCAGCCGCTGCAACGTGATGTGGCTGCCGTGGTGGCCATCAATCTCATCCACATCGCCCCCTGGAGCTGCTGCAAGGCACTGATCGAGGAGGCCTCAGCGCTGCTTCACTCCGGACACCCCCTGGTGCTGTACGGACCGTTTCAGCGGAACGGCACCCACACCAGCCCGAGCAATGCGGCGTTTGACGCATCCCTGCGCCAACGCTGCCCCAGCTGGGGCGTCAGGCATCTGGAGGAGGTGCAGAGCCTGGCCTCCGCGTGCGGGTTCAGGCTCCACGCCTGCCGCGAGCTGCCTGCCAACAACCTTGCTGTGGCCTTTCAGCGCTGAGGCCTGGGCGAGCCGATCAGCCGGCAACAGGAACACCGCCGAAACCCCAGAGCAGCAGCCCTGAAGTCACTGGGTAGATGCCGCCAAGACCCCCCGATCCCCGCAGCGTGGCGTCGAGGCGGCTTGCACTGCAGGCAATCAGCCGCGGTCAAGCCCTGGCGAAGAGTTGTTCGCACAACCCCAAAGCAGCTCTGGAGTCACTGCACGGCTACCACACAGTTGCTTTAAGGCATCCCTGAAGCTACTCTGGGGATTCAGCGTTGCGGCTTGGTGAAGGCGGTTCCACGCGAAAATCAGGTGAAGCTCACCGTGTCGGTGCCCCCGAGCCTGCACGTGCTGCTGAAGAGCTGGGCCCAGTGCGAGGGGCGCGAGCTCACCAGTGTTGTGCTGCAGTGCGTTGA
>JBGKDM010000265.1:0-2416 GCA_042954165.1 Synechococcus sp. | reverse complement strand
TGAGCGAGGGGCTTTCCAGCCAGAGCGCCTGCGATCAGGCCTATGCCTCTCACAGCGGCTGGTCCACCCGGTGATGATTCCTGTGGCTGACATCCGGTAGATTCGCCCGCATCCGTCTCTTTGACGTTCAACCCCGAGGATCTAACCCATGGCGCTCGTCCCGCTTCGGCTCCTGCTTGATCACGCCGCCGAAAACGGCTACGGCATCCCTGCGTTCAACGTGAACAACCTTGAGCAGGTGCAGTCGATCATGGAGGCGGCCCACGAGACCGACTCTCCCGTGATCCTGCAGGCCTCCCGTGGCGCCCGCACCTATGCGGGTGAGAGCTTCCTGCGCCACCTGATTCTGGCTGCTGTCGAGACCTATCCCGACATCCCCGTGGTGATGCACCAGGACCACGGCAACAGCCCCTCCACCTGCTACGGCGCTGCAGCCAACGGCTTCACGTCCGTGATGATGGACGGTTCCCTGGAAGCTGACGCCAAGACACCTGCGTCTTACGACTACAACGTGGCCGTCACCAAGGAAGTGGTGGACGTGGCCCACGCCATCGGCGTCAGCGTTGAGGGCGAGCTTGGTTGCCTGGGTTCCCTCGAGACCGGTAAAGGTGAAGCTGAGGACGGCCACGGCTTCGAAGGCGAGCTGTCCAAGGATCAGCTGCTGACCGATCCTGCTGAGGCTGCCGACTTCGTCGCCAAGACCAAGGTGGACGCTCTGGCCATCGCCATCGGCACCAGCCACGGTGCTTACAAGTTCACCCGCAAGCCCACCGGTGAAGTTCTGGCGATCAGCCGCATCGCTGAAATCCACAAAGCCATCCCCAACACCCACCTGGTGATGCATGGCTCCTCCTCCGTTCCCCAGGAATGGCTGGAGATGATCAACAAGTACGGCGGTCAGATCCCTGAGACCTACGGCGTTCCCGTCGAAGAGATCCAGGAAGGCATCCGCAACGGCGTGCGCAAGGTGAACATCGACACCGACAACCGCCTCGCCTTCACAGCAGCTGTCCGTGAGGCAGCGGCAGCGGATCCTGCCAACTTCGATCCCCGCCACTTCAACAAGCCTGCCCGCAAGTACATGAAGCAGGTCTGCCTGGATCGTTACCAGCAGTTCTGGGCTGCCGGCAACGCCAGCAAGATCAAGCAGCGCGACATCAACTACTACGCCGGTCTGTACGCCAAGGGCGCCCTTGACCCCAAGGCTGCTGTCGCTGCCTGACCCTCACCACAACGTGTTCGACAAAGGGCCTACGGGCCCTTTTTTATTGACCTCTCGATTGCAGCAGTCCTGCCTCCGAGGGGATGGCGCCCCCTTCACGACACGAGAACATCAAGCCTGCAGACGTTGTTGGCCCTGCGGTCTTCCGATTCGATCACGGCCTTCTCGGGATCAACCAGCACGGCGAACTGATGCCGTCCAGCGGGGAGATCCCAGGCCATGGTGAAGGATTCACTCCCTCCAGCATTCATCCAGGGAATGCGCACATACCGGTGCGAGGCATAACTGTCGTTCAGAACCACCGCGACACCCACGTTGCTCACATCCATCTCTCCGCAGTTGAGAATGCGGAAACGGATCGTGCCGTCGCTGTAACGCAACCCATCGACCGCCATGTCGCTTCCCAGCATGGCGGTGGTTTCCAGGGGGTAGAGCACCAGGCGATCGATCGACTGAAGACGGGTGGCTGCATGCTCATGGTGGAGATGCCCGCCGTAGGCGAGGTCCGTGCTGCAGCCATGAATGTGCAGATGGGCTCCGGGTTGGGGAACGGTGACCCGGCCCAGCTCCGGTTCTGTATCAAAGAATCCGCAGCAATCCCACTGCATCGAACGGCCCAGATAGCGGATGGGATCGTTTGGATCCTCCTGCGGCAGAGGTGCAAGCCGGTAGTGCTGGAGCATGTCATAGATGCTCAGAGAGGCCGTCGTCTCGCCATCGGCACTGCTGGCGACGCCAGCGTTACGGCGCTGCTGACCCATGCAGAGCTTGGACGCAACCGTGATCACCAGTTCGTGCCAATGGGCAACGAGGCGAACGCCATAGACAGGTGCCGGTTCCAGGAGCCCCTGCCGCCGACCGGTGTCGATTGCGGTGGCCACGAGATCCTGCAGGCGAGCCCCGTCGACAGCACCCAAATGCTCAAGGGGCACAGGACGGCGCAGATCCGTGGCGTCACGGGTGAAGCACACGTAGGGGAAGTGGCTGCCTGCATCGCCCCGATCGAGCTTGACAACGCTCCCGTCACTGGCGACACAGCGCCAGATCGCTGATCCCCTGGTGTCGTCATGGAGGAATGTCAGCTCTCCATTGTCGACACTGGTTGTTGTCCCAAGACCGAGAACGTCCCCCTCGAGGGGGATCCGTTCGAGCGGAAGGTGCTCCTGGATGTCCCCGAGGATCAGATCGGACACC
>JBGKDM010000264.1:0-3094 GCA_042954165.1 Synechococcus sp. | reverse complement strand
GCCGGCAGCCCGGCCGCGCAGGTGAAGAAGGGAAACAGGAAGAAGCCCAGCTGGCCAGCGGCCAGCCCTGTGCCGGCGTCTCCAATGCCGTAAGACAGCATGAGGCGGCTGCGACGCCACCCGGAAAGCGTGTCGGTGCGGATCAATCGGCGAACGGGGGGCGGCGCATGGTCATAATGAACGTGTGCTGAATCGACCAGGCCCAATTCGGGCAGTTGGTTTGTACCAGTGCGGGCGTAGTTTAGTGGTAAAACCTCAGCCTTCCAAGCTGATGATGCGGGTTCGATTCCCGCCGCCCGCTTCGATCACTCCATCGTTCTCCGCCCCTGGGGGTGCCGGTCAACGCGTTGTGGATGGTTCGCCAAGCACCTCAAGCAGCTCAGCGGCGATCATCACCACCATGCTTCGGCTCTCCAGCGGAACACCGCTCGGTGACCAGGGTTCAGGGACGTCCAGGAGATCATCGCCCGCTGGCAGAGCCGTGTCGATCAGGCGATGCCAGGGGGATGCCGCTGCCGGAAGCTCGAAATTCATCGCCTTGAAATAGCTGTTGAATCCCATCCAGAGCACGGCTCCTTGGTGCCCCCGGTGGAGACTCATGGCCAGGCAGTGGGACCAGCTCGCCCAGTCAGGCTTGCCGCGTTCCACCCCATGCCATTGCCGCCACAGTCGATCGGGGTGGTCGCCCTGCCGCGGTGGCGTTTCGTTGATGGCGGTGTCAGGAGACAGCAGATCGGACAGTCGTCGTCTGACATGGAGCAGTTTCTGAACGAAATGGAAGAGTTGCCGGTCGCACTGGTCATCGCGCCAGATCATCCAGCTGAGGGGGCTGTCCTGGCACCAGGTGTTGTTGTTGCCTCCCTGGCTGCGACTCACTTCGTCGCCCATCAGCAGCATCGGCACGCCCCGGCTGAGCAGAAGGGAGGTGAGAAGGTTGCGTTGCTGCCGCCTTCTCAGGGCTGTGACGGCGGGATCCGTTGACGGGCCTTCCACCCCATGGTTCCAGCTGGAGTTGTGGTTCTCTCCGTCGCGGTTGTCCTCCCCGTTAGCCAGGTTGTGCTTCCTGTTGAAGCTGACGAGGTCCGCCAGGGTGAAGCCATCGTGCGCAGTGACGAAATTCACCGAGCGATCCAGTTTCAGTGGTTTGCCCTGGTTGAGGTCAGGGCTGCCGCGCAGGCGTTGGCCCAGGGTCCAGGTGCTGTTCTCGTCGCCTTTCCAGAACCCACGCAGGTCATCGCGGAATTTGCCGTTCCAGGCCCCGATTCGTTTGGACGGGAAATCACTGAGCCGGTAGAGACCTCCACAGTCCCAGGGCTCGCTCACGAGCTTGAGGTCGCTCAGGCGAGGGTCGCTGTCGATCGCTTCGAACAGGGGGGGATTGTCGAGGGGCCTGAGTTGCTCACCGCGGCTGAGGGCAATCCCCAGATCGAAGCGGAAGCCGTCAATGCCCAGTTCGATCGCCCAGCAGCGCAGCGACTCCAGGATCAGCTGTCGGGTCAGGGGCCTGTTGGCGGCGATGCTGTTGCCGCAGCCACTGACGTCCTGGTAGTCACCCTTGGGGCTCTGGTGGTAGTAGACCTGATCGGCGAGGCCTCGCCAGCTCAGCGTTGGCCCCTGCTGGTTGCCCTCGGTCGTGTGGTTGTAGACCACGTCGAGCAGCACCTCGATTCCGCTGTCGTGGCAGGCCGCCACCAGTTCGCGGACCTGGTCGCGTGCCGTCAGTGGGTCCTCGCCTTCGATGAATCCCTGATGGGGTGTGAACCAGCTCAGAGGGCTGTATCCCCAGACGTTGTCGCGGCCGATGGGTGCGTCCTGTGGATCAAAGGCCTGGATCGGGAGCAGTTCGATGGCTGTGATCCCAAGCTTCTTCAGATAGGGCAGCTTCGCGATCACGCCGCGCAGGGTGCCGCGTTGGTCCGGCGGGATCCCGGAGTCTGCCCTGCGGGTGAAGCTGCCGACATGCATCTCGTAGATCACGCTGCGATTCCACGGGTGATTCGGCCGCGGATGGGCTTCGAAGTCGAAGGGATCGCGTTCGCAGACCACCGCCTTCAGGCAGGAGTCGCTGTTCGGCGATGCGCCGGTGGCGGCTCCGCGTCGGTAGACGTTCCATCCACTGATGGCTCGCGCGCAGGGATCGAGCAGCACCTTCGCCGGTTGAAAGCCATGGCTTCCTGGCTGGAGCGGTCCGAATACCCGGTAGCCGTAGCAGCACCCCACCCCGAGCCCTTCCACCTCGACATGCCAGTAATCGCCGGAGCGATGGCCGCTGCCCAGCTCAATCACCCGTTCTGCCTGGGTCGCATCGCCGTGGGAGAACAGCAGCAGTTCCACCCTGTTGGCCGCTGGCGCTGCCAGGGAGAAATTCACCCCCCGTGACGTCAGCGAGCTCCCCATGGGCCATGGGCTGCCGCGATGGATGGTGGCCAAGGCACCCGCCCGCGGAACGCAGGACGCACTGCTCACAAGGTAGGGAGACGCGCAGACTGAAGGCCGTGGTGCGTTAGCCCTTCCCCATGACCCTGTCCCCGGCGCTGGAGCCTGGTCGGCCACCCCAGAGAATCAGTCCCGACCTCTGGCTGTTCCCACCCAACCGTGACTGCATGGGCGGCTCCTCGTGGTTCCTGAACTGCACGCCTGAGCCGATCCTGATCGACTGTCCGCCTCTGACGGAGGCCACGTTGTCGGCCCTGCGCGAGCTGGCCGCTGGACGGGCCGTCACCATCGTGCTGACCAGCCGTGAAGGCCATGGCCGGGTCCGGCGTCTGCAGGACCAGCTGGGCTGGTCGGTCCTCGTGCAGGAGCAGGAGGCCTATCTGCTGCCGGGGGTTGATCCCCTCCAGACCTTCGCCAATGAGCACATCACGGCATCCGGAGCACGCCTCCTCTGGACCCCCGGCCCCACGCCAGGAAGCTGTGTGGTCCATGCCCCGGAGCCCTGGAACGTGTTGTTCTGCGGACGTTTGCTCGTGCCTGTGGCAGTCGGTGCTCTGGCCGGATTGCAGCATCGGCGCACCTTTCACTGGCCCCGTCAACAGCGGAGCCTTGAACGCCTACAGGCCTGGGTTGGCTCAGATCCCTTGCCATCACTGGC
>JBGKDM010000263.1:0-1741 GCA_042954165.1 Synechococcus sp. | reverse complement strand
GCGGGATCGATGCCATAGCCCTGAGATCCCATCAGAGCTTCGCCGCTGAGTTTCAGCAGGACGCGTGTATAGGTCATCAACGGTCCAGATCCGTTTGACAGTAGCAAGCGCTGGCCAAGCCTCCTGTCCCTCGCTTGAATGGGCCAACGAGCCTGGTGTCATGAATCAGTCCGACAGCTCCCAAAGCGGCGTGATGGCTCGCCTCACCCTGTCGGCACTGCAGCGCGCCAGTGAGGACCCCTCCTGCTGGCGTGACCCTGTTGTGTATCGGGCCCTGTTGGTCAGTGGGCTCACAGTCCTGACCGATGCCACGCGCCATCTGCAGCAGGACCTTCAGCAATCCTGAACGCTGGTTCAGGCCTCAGAATTCAATGCCTGGCTGCGCTTTCACCCCCTGCTCGCGGAAGGGATGGTGCACCAAGGTCATCTCGGTTACCAGGTCAGCCTGGTCCACCAGAGCAGACGGCGCACCGCGTCCGGTTAGGGCGACATGGGTCAGGTCCGGTCGCTCGGACAGGCCCTTAAGAACGGTGTCGGGGTCGATGTAGCCGAGCTTGAGGGCCACATTCACTTCATCGAGCACTACCAACTTGATTGCTGGATCACGCAGGTAGCCCAGAGCGGTCTCCCAGGCGGCTTCCACCAGTTGTTGATCCCGCTGGCGATCCTGGGTCTCCCAGGTGAAGCCTTCGCCGAGGGCGTGCCAGGCCACCTGCTCACCGAAGGCTTTCAACGCCCGGGCCTCGCCAGGCTCCCAGCCCCCTTTGATGAACTGCACCACGGCCACGCGTTCACCATGGCCGAGGGTGCGCAGCACCAGGCCAAGGGCGGCTGTTGTTTTTCCCTTCCCTTGTCCGGTGAACACCAGGACCAGGCCTTTTTCCTTGTTGCGTTCCTCCACACGCTGGCGCTGCACCTCCTGGCGCCGCTCCATTCGTTTGCGGTACCCCGCCTCGTCCTTTTCCGGCGCCAGATGGCCGCCCATCCCGAGGTCAGCGGCGCTGGTGTCGAGGGGGTTGCTCATGGCATTCAGGGGCGTTGGGCGCTGATCCGCTGCAGCGCTTGTCCGGCCAGCAGCTCCTGTTGAACCGCCTCGAAGCCGATGCTCTGCAGCTGAGTGATCAGGTTGTCCTCCAGCATGGCGGTGGCGGTGTCGGTTTCAAACAGCGCACAGAACAACTGTTGCGGCAGGCGCAGCCATGGGCCGGCGGGGTGCAGATCGACAATCACCAGCCATCCCCCTGGCTCCAGCAGCCGCAGGCAGCTGCGCAGCACCTGATCGCGTTCCGCGCGTGGGAATTCATGCAAAGCCACGCTCAGCTGAATCGCGCTGAAGCCTCCGTCGGCCAAAGGGGGATCCTCGGCCAAGCCCTCCACCCGTTCCATGGCGGGGTGACGCTGCGCGGCCAGGTCCAGAGCCCGCGGTGAGAGGTCCAGTCCGGTGACGGCAAAGCCCGCCTCCAGCCAGGGTGCGGCGGCTTCCCCGCTGCCGCAGCAGAGATCGAGCACTTTTGAGCCAGGGCTGATCCGCTGGTGCAGGGCATCCAGGCCAAGCCGGCGCAGACGCGCCACGCCACCGACGCTCAGCGAGGAGACGGCAGTGACGCTGTCGTAAATCCAGCGGTAGCGGTAGGCGAGGGGGCGAAGAAAGGAGGTCATCAGGCGCGGAGCCGAGCGAGTGCGGTATCCACGGCCTGCTGCTGGTCCCTGCGGGTGATCCAGTGGTGGTAGGTCCGGGTGT
>JBGKDM010000262.1:0-2592 GCA_042954165.1 Synechococcus sp. | reverse complement strand
CCATCTCCATGACCATCCGCATGCCATCGACCTGATCCGCTGCGAGAGCAACCCGTCCCTCGACCCTCAGGCGGCCTGAACAAGGGGGTGTCCCTTCGCCATCACCCCAGCATTTCCGGAACGGTCCAGACCGGCTGCAGCCAGATCATCCTGAAGGCGTGGAGCACAGCTGAGCAGGCGCGACCAGCTGGGAAGCTGAATCGCCAGCGGGTCATTGAGGAACGACTGCACCCCCGGTCGAATGAGATTGGAGAAGTCCTGAACGGCGAGCTCCTCGCCGTGACGGTTGTAGGGAAGGTTGTTGACCGCAGAGTCGAGGGCAAACTGCCGGATCCTGTCCTCTCCAACCCTGCGGAAGAGGACCTCAAGAGTGGCGACCTGCTCTGCCGCAATGGTGGTGCCCTGATGCTCCATCAGGCCGCGCAGAACACTGGCAAGAATTTCCGAGCACATCCTCTGCAGTCCCTCACGGGGCGTGCTTCCAAGTGTCTTGTGTTTGTGGTCAAAGAGTCCCAGGTCCACCTGGGCGATACGTGACAGTGCCACATGGCGATGGACCTCGGAGAGCAGACCGATCTCAAGCCCCCAGTCACAGGGGATGCGGAGGTTCACAGCCAGATCCCTGGTGAAGGCAAACTCACCGGCAAGGGGGTAGCGGAACGCCTGCAGATAGTTCAAAAACGGTGAGCCATCCAGCAGCTGGGAGAGTGCGGTCAGCAGGGGACCGACGAACAGGCGGGTTCCACGACCCTGAAGCGCATGGGTTTCAAGGGAGAGCCGGCTGTAGAAAGCCTTGACATAGGCAACGCCGCTGGATGGAAGCAGAAGCGGAAGCAGCATCCGCTGCGGGTAGGCAGGGGTGAAGGTGCGGATGTCGGCATCGAACAGTGCGATCGCCTCCGCGCTTCGGGTCGCCACGCCGAGCCCCTGCCAGACAGCCCATCCCTTGCCAGGAGGCCCAGCGAGATCAAGCCCCTGATCGCTGAAACTGCGAAGCAGTTCCTGAACCGCGGGCGCGTTGGTCCACTGGACATGCACGGGGAAGGGCATCTCCGCAAAGAACGCCTCCGCTTCGAGCACATCGTCAACGCTTTCAGCCGCAAGAGCGATCACGAGCTGATGCAGACCCTCAAGGTCCTTCAGAACAGAGCGGATCAGGCTGAGCGCCGGCCGTCGGAATTCCTCCATCAGGCATGGAATCAGAATGGTGGTGGGCCGTTCTCGGAGTCCTTGGCGAAGCAGCTGCGGATCCTGCAGCGCCAGGGTGTAGTCGTGGATGGTGGTGATCAGACCCTGTTGGAAATCCATTCCGTGATCAGCGCGACAACATGACTGGACGGCCACCGAGCAACCTGGGTCACAATCCCTGGGATTAGCGGTGTTGGATGGAGAAGGGCAGGAGCGATTGGCTGCACTGCTCGAACGGTGGCGGCGTACCGACGATCGGAATGAGATCGAATCTCTGATGTCGTCGTTGCTGCAATTTGCGCAGACGGTTACAGAGCAGGACCCCATCCACAGGCGTTGGGATCGATCCACATCCGTGCTGATCACCTACGGAGATTCGGTGAACCGCGCTGATGAAGCGACGTTGACAACCCTGAATCGGTTTCTGAACGATCACGCCCAGAGCCTGGCTGGTGTGGTGCACGTTCTTCCGTTCCTGAAGTCGACGAGCGATGGCGGCTTTGCGGTGTCGAGTCACGTGAGCCTTGAGGAGCATCTGGGCGGCTGGGACGAGCTGAAGACGCTGTCAACGGGAAGGACCCTGATGGCGGACCTGGTGCTCAACCACGTCTCAGCGGCCCACCCCTGGGTGCAGCAATTCCGTCGGGGCCAACACCCAGGGGTGGAGTGTGTTCTGGCACCCGACCACACGGCGGACTGGACTCAGGTGGTGCGTCCCCGAAGCTCGGCGTTATTCACCCCTTTGCAAACAAGTCAGGGAATTCAACAGGTGTGGACCACCTTCGGACCCGACCAGGTGGATGTGAATTGGGACAGCACAGCGGTCCTCCAGGGGTTCGCCGACCTGGTCTCCCGCATGGTGAACAACGGCGTGAGCTGGCTGCGGCTGGATGCAGTCGGCTACGTCTGGAAAGAGGCCGGCAGCCGCTGCATCCATCACCCAAGAGCGCATCTGCTGGTGAAACTGCTGCGCGCGCTTCTGGAGGTTCAGCAGACGCAGGGCGTCGTGGTGACCGAAACGAATGTGCCCGAGGAGGAGAACCTCTCCTATCTGCGGACATCGGACGAAGCCCATCTGGCCTACAACTTCCCGCTCCCACCGCTGCTGTTGGAAGCGATTCTGCGGGAACGGACCGATCTCCTCAACACCTGGCTGAACCGCTGGCCCAACCTGCCAACCACCACCACGCTGCTGAACTTCAGCGCCAGTCATGACGGCGTGGGGCTCCGACCACTCGAAGGGTTGATCGACAGTCAACGCCTGGAACAGCTGCTGGAGCAATGCGAACGGCGCGGTGGTCTGATCAGTCACAGGCGACTGAGCGATGGCCAGGAACAGCCCTACGAAATCAACATCAGCTGGTGGTCAGCGATGGGAGATGGGGGACGGGATTCCGCGCTGCA
>JBGKDM010000261.1:0-3909 GCA_042954165.1 Synechococcus sp. | reverse complement strand
TATTCAGGATTTGGGCGAAGTAAAGGCACAACATTCAAGAGCGAAGTGTTGCCTTTTAAGCGCTTTGTTTGGCTTTGTTTTTGATGAACTAACGATGATGTCGCTCCTCCGTGCTTTCTTGGTCGCTGCAAAGTCCTGCCGAAGGTCTATTGATCAGTGATCGAGTCTCTCGGGAGAACATCCAGCAGATGAATTCAGAAACGCCCCCTGATGGATTCGAACCATCGACCGACTGCTTAGAAGGCAGTTGCTCTATCCAGCTGAGCTAAGGGAGCACACCGACATCTTGCCAGCTTGCCCCGGTGGTGCGGCTCCTAAGCTGTGGAGCTGCGCAGACCGATCCATGGCCCCGAGCAGGCTCAATGACAGCCAGAAGCAGGAGCTCGTCGCGCGGTATCGCGCTGGAGACGCCACGTCTTCCCTGGCTGCGGACTTCGGTTGCAGTGTCAACACGGTGAGCCGCACGGTTCGCAATTTGCTGTCAGCCGAGGACTATCAGGCCCTCAAGACGGCCCGTGCTCGCGGCAAAGCTGCCGTCAGCGAGTTGCCGGCTGTTTCTGAACAGCCCCAGGACGCTCCACCTGCGGATGGCCCTGCTGTCATGCCCGTGCTGGAGGCCGAGGAGGCGCAACCAGCGACCGTACCTGAGGAGCCCGGCGATTCCGTCGCTCACGATCCGGCTGAGGATCCAGCCAATCAGTTCCATGAGGTGGCGATCCTCACCGACGTCACCCACGCCGACAGTCACCCCCCCGTGATCTGTCAGCCCCTGGCACCCGGTGTGTTGCCCGACAGTGTCTACATGCTGGTCGACAAGGTGGTTGAGCTCGACCCGAGGCCCCTCAGTGATTTCCCTGAGGTGGGTGCCCTGGACCCCGCTGATCAGGAGCGTCAGGCCCTGGGGCTGTTCGCCACGCCCCGCACCGCCAAGCGTCAGTGCGGCCGCAATCAACGGGTAATCCGTGTTCCTGATACATCCGTCTTCACCCAAACCGCCAGCTACCTGCTGGCCCGCGGTATCACCCGTCTGGTCCTCGAAGGAACCCTGATCTCTCTGGATGCGTAGGCCGTCAGTCGCGTCGCTGCGGTAGCAGCAGGGCTCCCACGGATCCGCCGCTGACGACGCCGAGCACGGCGCTGACACCCACGATGAACCCGATCGGCAGCGGTGCACTGCGACCGATCGCCAGATTCAGCGACCGTCGCTCGGCCAGGTTCTGTGATCCCAGGCACAGCACCAGCAGCAGTGCTCCCGCTCCTCCGCAGCTCAAAGCGAACAGGCGCAGTCGCTGAAGCATGGATCAGCTGCAGAAAGAGTCAGTCTGATGGTTGGTCAGCCATTGGGCGCTCCTCCGTGTGCAGGAGGGCATACAGCTCCCGCTTCGAGCGGCCACTGGTCTGGGCCAGTTGCTTGGCCGCGGCATTGGCGCTCAATCCGGAGGCCAGCAGTTGCTCCAGTTCCCGGCGCCAGTGCGCATCATCGTGCTCGTCCGGGGTCGTGGCGTCAGCGCCTCCGAGCACCAGCGTGAACTCCCCCTGGGGCGCATGGGCCTCAAAGTGGCTCAGGGCTGCCGACACGGTTGGTCCGACCTGCTGTTCATGACGCTTGGTCAGTTCACGGGCCACCTGCAGCGGCCGCTCCCCACCGCAGGCCTCGTGCAGCTCCTTCAGCAGTTGGAGCAGGCGGTGCGGCGCCTCATAGAGAACGGTTGTGCGGGGTTCGGCGGCGATCAGTGCCAGTCGATCCCGGCGCTGCCGTCCTTTCGCCGGCAGGAAGCCTTCAAAGCAGAACCGACCGCTGGGAAGGCCGCTGCTGACCAGGGCCGTTGTCGCAGCACAGGGACCGGGAACGCAGATCACCGTGTGCCCGGCGCTGCGGCAGGCGGCGGCCAGTGTTTCGCCGGGATCGCTGATGCCGGGAAGTCCCGCATCACTGATCACCGCCACACTCAGGCCCTCCTCCAGGTAGCCAAGCAGTTGGGGGATGCGCCCGCGGGTGTTGTGCTGATGGAAGCTCAACCTGCGGCCGACCGCGCCAAGGCTGCTGAGCAACTGGCCGCTGTGGCGTGTGTCTTCGCAGGCGATCACATCCGCGGCGGAGAGCACCGTGCGTGCGCGTGCTGAAAGATCACCGAGATGTCCGATCGGTGTTCCCACCAGATAGAGAACCCCTGGTGCCGGTTCGCTGTGCTGTTTCACAATGAGCCAGCCCTGATCCCTCCATGATGCCGAGCACCCCAACCCTGCCCGACGGCATCACCCAGGCAAGCCTGCTCGATGCCCTGCGACCCCTCTGCTGGGGTGCCGCCGATATCCTGCGGGCCTATGCCCGCGGAGAGCAGCCACCCCATGGTTTCCCAAGGGCTCTCAGCGTGGATGACGGTGGGGAGGGACCCGTGTCGGCCGCGGATCTCGCCGTCAATCAGTGGTTGCTGGACGGCCTGAAGGCGGCCTTCCCCGCAGCCGGGTGGACACTCCTCAGTGAGGAGACCGCCAAGGAGCAGCTCACTGAGGGTGAGCCTTTGCCGGCGGACTGGCTCTGGATTCTGGATCCCCTCGATGGCACCAGGGATTTTCTCCAGGGCACCGGTGAATATGCCGTTCATCTGGCCCTTGTTCACCAGCAGCGGCCTGTGGTCGGGGTTGTGCTCCTGCCTGAGGTTGATGAGCTCTGGATCGGTGTCGTTGGAGAAGGCAGTTGGTGTGAAGATCGCCGGCAGCAGCGTTCAGAGGTGCGCTTCAGTGCGAGGGCAGCCCTGTCTGAACTGACGCTCGTTGCCAGCCGCAGTCACCGTGACCAGCGTCTGGAACAGCTGATCGATGCACTCCAGCTCGGCGGGTCCAAGGCTGTTGGCAGCGTCGGCTGCAAGGTGGCCACCATTCTGCGTGGGGAGACCGATCTCTACGTTTCTCTCTCGGGCAAAAGTGCTCCCAAGGACTGGGATATGGCCGCCCCTGAGGCGGTGCTTCTGGCGGCCGGTGGGGCCTTCACCCACGCCGATGGTCGTGCCCTGCTCTACAACACCGGCGATGTCCGCCAGGCGGGTTGCCTGATTGCAAGCCACGGCAAAACGCACGCGGCACTCTGCGCCCAGTCAACCGAGGCCATGGCCAGGATTGACCCTGGTTTCCAGGTCTGAAGCCAACAAAAAATCCCTTGCAGGATGTCCTGCAAGGGATCGTCGCTCGGAGGTGCTGACCCTCTGAGAGTCAGGCTCAGGTCAAGGGAGCCACAGGGGTTGGTGCGGGCTCAGGAGCAGCATCCTCGCCGTTCTGGGGAACACCGCGCAGCGTCAGATTGATCCGGCCGCGGTTGTCGATTTCACGCACGCGAACGGTGACTTCATCGCCGACCTTCACGACATCCTCGACCTTTTCAACCCGGGCTTCTGACAGCTGGGAGATGTGAATCATCCCTTCCTTGCCAGGAAGGATTTCAACGAAGGCACCGATCGGGATGATGCGGGTGATCGATCCGGTGAACACCTCGCCTTCGTTGACCTTGCGGGTGAGCCCTTCGATGATCCGCTGTGCTTCCTCCGCCGCAGCCCCGTCGTGGGAGGCGATGGTGACGATGCCGCTGTCCTCGATGTCGATCTTGGTGTTGGTGCGCTCCGTGATGCCTTTGATGGTGCGGCCTCCGGGACCGATCACGGTTCCGATCAGTTCGGGATCGATCCGGAAGCTGAGCAGACGAGGGGCGTGGGGCGAGAGACCCTGACGGGGCGTGTCGATCGCCTCCATCATTTTTTCAAGGATGTGAAGACGGGCAGGACGTGCCTGATTCACGGCGTCGGCCACGGTGTTGACCGACAGGCCGGTGATCTTCATGTCCATCTGCAGGGCGGTGATGCCCTTGTCAGTGCCGGCCACCTTGAAGTCCATGTCGCCGAGGAAGTCCTCGATGCC
>JBGKDM010000260.1:0-4503 GCA_042954165.1 Synechococcus sp. | reverse complement strand
CTGCTCCTCAGAAAGAGGTTGGGCCGTTGCAACCTTCGCCAGGGACACCTGGCGGGACTGCCTGTACAGCTCTAGGAAACGGGCGAGAACGGAATCGAACGCAACAAGGCGTTGGCGATCAGCCAGAACCTTGAGCAGGTTCATCAGGGAAGGCTTGAGCGATTCACCAAGAAGAGCGCTGAGGGCTTTCTTCTTGGCATCAGGTTCGAGGACAGGCGAGGTCATCGCATCCCTGAAGGTCTCCGAGTCGGACCAGAGTGAAAGCAGGTCCTTGCACTGAGCAGCCACATCGTCAGACTCAGACCTTGCATCCGTGACCTGAAGTAGGGCTTCGGCGTATGGGGTTGCCAGGGAATTGAGCAGAGGCATCAGGAACCCTCCAGGTTTGCGATGGAGGCATCGATGATCTTGGCCTGAGCCTTGTCATCGAGCCGAGCGGGCAGGTCGGACATCACCTTGTCGATGGCGGCCAGAGCAGCCTGACGACGCAGTTCCTCCGTGAGGCGAGCGCCCTCGGCATTGAGGTCTGCCAGGGCATCTTCCTTGAGGGCTGCCATGGCCTCAATGGTGCGCCTCTCACCATCTGCGCGGATGGCAGCAGCGCGGGCCTTGCCGTCCTCGCGAATTTTTTCAGCTTTCTGCTGAGCGGTTGCCAGATCGGACTGGGCCTTGACGAGGTCAGTCGATGCTGCTTTCAACCGAGCCTGAGCGTCGTCCAGTTCCTTGAGGATTGACTGACGCCGGCGATCCAGCATGTCGCCGAGAAAGCCCTTGAGGAAATAGACCAGAACGCCGATCACAATGACCAGATTGATCAGATTGGTCTCAAGGGGATTGAGATTGATCGCGAAACCGCCTTCAGCGGCGAAGAGATTGAGAACGGTCATCATGAAACGGCCATCAGACGTTGGATGATCTGAGCGCTGAGCTGATCAACCTTGGACATCAGTTGGTTCTGAGCGGCCTCACGCTGAGATTCGATCTCACGGCGCGCCTTTTCACGGGTGCGATTGGCCTCGGCTTCGGCAGCGGCAATGGCCTCGCGGTACAACTTGTCGACTTCCTGCTCGGCTTCGACGATGGCTGACTGCGCAGCCTGGCGGGCTTCGCGCAGCTGTTCCGTCAGGTCAGCCTCCAGACGTTCAACCTGAGCAAGCTTCTGCTTGGCATCGGCACGGCTGGTTGAGATATACCCCTCACGTTCTTCGACGACCTTGCCGACCGGACGGAAGAAGAGGGAATTAAGCAGAAAGGTCAGGAGAACCACCTGAAGTGCCATCAGAGGCAGGGTGGCGTCGAGGTCGAAAAGACCTCCCTCCGGAACTGCCGCTTCAGCGAACAGAAGCCAGGTCATGGAAGAGGTGAGCTGGAGAGGAGCGAAAGAGTGCGACGAGAGTCAGATGGGGAGCGAACCGTCAAGACGGACGCCCCCCAGCCGTCATCAACCTGCGAAGGGGTTGGCGAACAGAAGCACCAGGGCCACCACAAGGCCGTAGATCGTCAGGGACTCCATGAATGCCAGGGAGAGCAGCAGGGTGCCGCGGATCTTGCCCTCAGCCTCGGGCTGACGAGCGATACCTTCAACAGCACCTTGGGAAGCGCTGCCCTGACCGATACCAGGGCCAATTGCAGCCAGACCGACGGCCAGACCAGCAGCAACGACGGAGGCTGCAGAAGTGATGGAATCCATGTTGAGTGCGATTGGGGGCGCGCCGAGTGGCGCTGAGCGAATGAAGCGGGAGTTAGATCACCCTGCGCAGGGACACCGTCTCTAGAGAAAGTGGGCCCGAATTCTGATGACCGGACCTGCGCGCAGAAGGTTTTAGCAGACGGGGGGTCGAGGGAGGTGTCTGCTGGTTAATGCGATTCGTGGAGACCTTCGCCGATGTAGAAGGCGGCAAGAGTCGCGAAGATCAGAGCCTGGATGGCACTGGTGAAAAGGCCCAGAAGCATCACGGGCAGGGGAACAATCAGGGGCACGAGATAGACGAGCACACCGACTGCGAGTTCATCGGCAAGGATGTTTCCGAAAAGACGGAAGGAGAGCGAGAGAGGCTTCGTGAACTCCTCGATGATCTTGAACGGGAGCATGATGGGGGTCGGCTCCACGTACAGCTCGAAGAAGCGAAGACCTTTCTTGCTGAGTCCGGCATAGAAATAGGCCAGTGACACCAACAGAGCCATCGCCACCGTGGTGTTGATGTCGGCAGTGGGAGCGCCGAGTTCTCCTTCGGGAAGCTCAATCACCTTCCAGGGAATGAGGGCACCACCCCAGTTGCTGACGAAGATGAACAGGAACAGGGTGCCGATGAAGGGAAGCCACTCGCGGTAATACTTCTCACCGATCTGATCACGGGCAAGATCGCGCAGGTAATCCCACATGAACTCGAGAAGGTTCTGGACACCTCTGGGATCCCGATCAAGCTTGCGGGTGCCCACAAGCACGAGAGCAAGCAGAACACCAATCAGGATCCAGGAGCTCAGGAAAACCTGGCCGTGCAGATTGAGGTTGCCGATCTGCCAATACAGATGGTGGCCAACCTCCAGTTCGGCGAACGGCAGTGAGAAAGGCAGCAAAGCCATGAATGCAGGAGGGGAGTGCGCGGATTCAGCCGTCAAGGACGGTCTGAAGAATCAGGGCGGGCTTGTAGAGAAGAAAACCCACGAATGCGGGGAGGAGATCAAGCTGGGGGAAACGAGCTGCTGAAACGATCAAGAGAATCGGAACCACCAGCTGAAAACGGCCAACCTGACGTGACCCTCCACCGAGCCGGGCCACGCTGCGGGACAGGAGACGCAGGTACAGAACACCTGCAAGAGCTCCAACCAACAGGCTGCAGGCCACATGAACGTCGAAACCGATGGCTGTTACGGGAACGGCAACGGCGGAAACGATGAGGGTGGCCAGCATCAAGCGCTGTTGCAGTCGTCTGAAGTCCCCCATACCGTTGTCTGGGGAAGAGATTTCCCCATCCAGACCAGTGGTAGGCGACGCCTGCAAACTGCACCTGAGAAAGCGCGCGGAATCTATCACGCGCCTACTCGTTACAACCCTGAAGCCGGATAGAGGAGAAGCAGGCGTTGCCGCATCAGACTCCTCGCCAGGATCACGGTGTCGTCGCCGAAACCAAGCTCGCCCAGTGGAGTTCCGGGGTGCTGATCAATCGCCCTGAGCAGTTCCAATGCCCTGGGCTCGACGTTGAGTGGCTCCAGATCCGGGCCGAGCATGTTGGACGAAGGCCAGCCCCAGAGGCAGGGTTGACGCTCAGCCGTGGCCTCCAGAAGGGGCTGATCGTCTGACCACAACTGCCGCTGCACCGGCCGCTGACTGACGAAAAACTCGAAATGGCTGATGTCGGGATCAAGTTCCTCGACCAGAAGCCATTGATCCAGTTCAGGCAGGGCCAGTGCCCGTTCGAGAAGCTCCCCCTGCAGCAGACGGGCTGGATCCCAGACCTGTGGATTGGAAAAGCCTGCGAAGTGCAGTCCCGAGTCAGCGACGTAACTCATCAGACCGCGCAGGTTGTAACTGGTCTCCTGGGGGTGGAGATACATGTCCGCGAAATTGGCATCAGCCGCGCAATCAACCGACCAGCGCTGCTCGTGATGGCGACGCAGCCGATTGTCAGCGGGAAGATGGCTGAACAGGTCTCGCCCCAGGCGCAGGCCATCGGCAGCATTGCCGACACTGAGGCTGGTCAGCGCCCTCTGCACGCGGTGAATCTCCCACCGGCCGGAGTCGGCGTAAAGAAATAGATGCAGCAATCCATCCGGTGCAAGAAGACGACCAAGCGCCTGCAGCCCCGCAGAGGGATCATCGAGATGGTGGAGAACACCGACTGAGTTGATGTAATCGAAGGGGCCCTCACCCTCGAGGTCCAGAAGGCTGCGCTGCTCCTGCCGCAGTGACGTGACCACCTCCGATGCACCCGATCGTCTCAGACGTTCGCGCGCCACCTCGAGGGCCCCCGGGCTGATGTCAACGGCAAGAACATCAGCACCAGGGTTCAGATGACAGAGATAGTCGGTGGTGACGCCGGTGCCGCAACCAGCATCAAGGATTTTCAGCGGAGTGCCGGCTGCATGGGAAGCACTGACCCGGCCAAGAACGGCCTGATCCACACTTCTGAGATTCCAGCGCCAGTTGTATCCGGGCGGAGGGCCATCCTGCAGCGGGTCCCCCGGGTAAGGGAATCGGTCGTAGAAGGCGCTAACGACAGGGGTCGCCGCATCGCTGGAGGCATGGGACATGGGGGAAGACGGAGGCGTACGAGCGGGGGATGGAGCCGAGCATTTCATGGTTCAGACCCCTGTCAGCCCCGTACAGCGTCTCCCTGCAAATATTTGTTCATGCCGGCCTGGATGCCCATCTCGCGAGCCGTAATGTGGCCCGATCTGGCTTGATTCGTTCATGACCGTGACCGCCAGCAGCGGCAGCCCAAGGGTCTCGCCTCAGCTCTTCGACACCCTGCCTCTCTCGAGCGTTCGTCAGGCTGAACAGCA
>JBGKDM010000259.1:0-10623 GCA_042954165.1 Synechococcus sp. | reverse complement strand
CGTCGACTTGGGCATCGAGGCCAGCACCTGATCCGGACGCTGGCCGGCACGGGGACGGTCAGCCGCAACACCGTGGGGGTCCATCTCTCCTGAGGGCAGGTACGCCAGCTCGCGGAGGGGTTGAACGGAGGGATCGGTGGTCACGCTGGTGGGCAGGCGCCCGAGGGCCACGTTGTCGAAATTGAGACTGTGGCGGTCGAAGGCTGCCAGCTCGTATTCCTCCGTCATCGACAGGCAGTTGGTGGGGCAGTACTCCACACAGTTGCCGCAGAAGATGCAGACCCCGAAATCGATCGAGTAATTGCGAAGCTCCTTCTTCTTGGTCTGCTTGTTCATCACCCAGTCGACCACGGGAAGGTTGATGGGGCAGACCCGCACGCAGACCTCACAGGCGATGCATTTATCGAACTCGTAGTGAATGCGTCCGCGGTAGCGCTCGGAGGGGATGAGCTTCTCGTAGGGGTACTGCACCGTGACCGGGCGGCGCTTCATGTGGTCGAAGGTGACCGCAAGACCCTGGGTGAGGTTGCGCGCCGCATCCACGGCATCGCGGGTGTAATCACCAACCTGCTTGAGGAATCCGAACATGGCCTGGGGGCGAAGGAAAACGGTGAGCGGAACGGGAGAGGAGGCGCGGATTCAACCGCCGAAAGCCACCGGGAATGCCAGCTTGAGAGCCGCAGTCACCAGCAGGTTGACCAACGCCAGGGGGAGAAGAAACTTCCAGCCGAGGTTGAGGAGCTGATCGATGCGCACCCGCGGTGTTGTCCAGCGCAGAAGAATGGCGAAAAAGACCAGAAGGTAGGCCTTCAGCACCGTCATCACGATGCCCACGGTGCCCGTGATCACCTGCACGAGGGGCGCATCAACGGACTGGCCCAGCCAACCGGCCAGCCACTCGACCGGGAGGGGGAAGCCCCAGCCACCCAGGTAGAGAACGGAGACCAGCAGCGCGGAAAGGACGAGATTGATGTAGCTGCCCAGGTAGAAGAGGGCGAACTTCATACCCGCATATTCCGTCTGATAGCCGGCAACCAGCTCCTCTTCAGCCTCGGGAAGATCGAAGGGGAGACGTTCGCACTCGGCCAGGGCACAGATCCAGAAGATGATGAAACCAACCGGCTGTCGCCAGATGTTCCAGCTCAGGATTCCAGCCCCCGTCTGCTGATTGACGATGTCGACGGTGCTGAGCGAGTTGCTCATCATCACCACGGCCAGCACAGCAAGGGCGAGGGGGATCTCGTAGCTGATCGACTGAGCCGCGGCCCGTAGACCTCCGAGCAGGGAGTACTTGTTATTGGAGGCATACCCACTCATCAGCAGGCCGATGGGCTGAATGCTGCTGAGGGAGATCCAGAGAAAGATGCCGATCCCCACGTTGCTGACCAGAAGGTTCTGGCCAAAGGGAACGATCAGCCAGGACAGAATCACAGGAACCACCACCAGCACAGGGCCGAGGGTGAACAGCAGGCTGTCTGCGCGCGCCGGAATGATGTCTTCCTTGACGAGAAGCTTCAACCCATCGGCCAGGGGCTGAAGGACACCCAGGGCACCGGCGTATTCAGGGCCGATGCGCTGCTGAACAGCGGCCGAGATCTTGCGCTCCAGCCAAACCGTGACCAGCACCCCCACCACAGCGGCCACCAGAACCAGCAGCATCGGGAGGGGAAGCCAGATCAGATGGGCGACATCCGGGGAGAGGCCGAATCCTTCGACAGCCTGGCTGAAACTGCGCTCCAGATCGAGGCCGGGGCTCACCACGGCCGTCGTTGTGCTGGCAAGGGGGGTCACCATGTTCAGGGGTGAGATGGAAGCAACTTAGGCGCCCGCAGCCGGAAGTCGGCTTTCGAGCGGAGTCCAGCGACGTTGCGCTTGACCGGTGTAGATCTGAGAGGGCCTGAAAATTCTGTTGGCGCCCAGCTGTTCCCGCCAGTGGGCAAGCCAGCCGGCCACCCGGGAGATCGCGAACACGGGGGTGAACAGATCCCTCGGAATGCCGAGCTTCCGGTACACCAGCCCTGAGTAGAAGTCGACATTGGGATAGATGCCTTTCGGCCCCAGCCTGGATTCAGCTGCAGTCTCCAGGGCACGGGCCACGTCATACAGCTCGTCGTGGCCAAAGCGATCGAACATCTCCTCGGCCAGCGACTGAAGAATCACCGCGCGCGGATCCTTGACCTTGTATTCGCGATGACCGAAGCCCATCACCTTGCGCTTCTGAGCGATCGCGTCCTCGAGGTACGCCGCGGCCTGATCGGGGGATCCGATGTCCTCGAGCATGGCCAGCACATCCTCATTGGCACCGCCATGGAGAGGGCCGGCCAGGGTGCCCACGGCGGAGGCGACGACGGCGTAGGGATCCGTGAGGGTGCTGGCCGTCACCCTGGCACTGAAGGTGCTGGCATTGAGGCTGTGCTCGGCGTGGAGCATCAGACAGCGATCAAAGATGCGGGCTGCGAATGGATCCGGCTCCCGCTCGGTGAGCATGTAGAGAAAATTGGCCGAATAGGCGAGATCGTCCCGCGGCTGAATCGGATCCTGCCCTTTGCGGATCAACTGGAACGCCGCAACCATCGTGGGGATCTTGGCGATCAGGCGAACAACCGCTGCATAGATGTACTTGGGGTCGTCGATCGCACGGCGGGAATAGAACAACCCGAGCGATGCCGCACTCGACTGAAGGGCATCCATGGGATGCCCTGTGGCAGGGAAGCACTTCATCATGTCCCTGACGCGGAAGCTCACGCGCCGGTGCATCTGCACCTCGTGCTCAAACGCCTTGAGCTGATCCGCCGTGGGCAACTCGCCCCAGATCAGCAGAAAGGCCGTTTCCAGAAACGTGCTTTCCGCCGCCAGCTCCTCCAGGGGATAGCCGCGATAGGAAAGGCGGCCGATCTGGCCATCGATGTCGCAGATCGACGACTGGGTGGCGGGCACGCCGTCCAGCCCGGGACGGAACACGATGCCCGTGCGTTCATGGCGGATTTCATCTCCGGGAGCCTGTGCCACCGCCAACCTGCTGTGCAGGATCAACCTAATCGCCGCTGTGTAGAAGCAGGCTTCAGCGCAGCAGAACCCCTGGGGAAACAAGCCGTTCAAGGGAGGCACGCCCGGCTAGCGCCTCCTCCCCCGCCGCCCAGCGGAGATGACAGAACCCCGCCTTCCGCAGCCGAATGGCGCCGACCGGGGCACCGATCAGCAACGACGCCAGACGGCCTAAATCGGGCTCATGACCCACCAGCAGGAGCGTGCCGGCGATGTCTGCAAGCCGATCCATGCCAGGCCCACCGGGCTGCAACCGCGCACAGGGAACAGGCGGCGGCGCCAGTCCCCCGCGGTGGGCCAGCCAGGCCGTTTCCATTGCCCGCAGGTACGGACTCGAGATCGCCTGATCGGCTTGGAAGCCGGCGGCGGCCAACGCCTTCACGACCCTCAACGTTCGCGAGCGCCCCTTCATCGTCAGCCCTCGCGACGGGTGATCCCGGCCGTTGATGCGCTCCACGGCGATGCCATGGCGCAGCAGGTAAAGGTCAACCCAGGTCGAGCAGGGCACGCAGCCGCAGGGTGTCGCTGGCACCAGCCTGCTCAGGATCGGTGGGGATGTCAGACGACGGAGCTGGGCCCACACCGAGGGCAAGTCCCTGGACGGGCCCCATCAGGGACTGACCGGCCACGGTCTGAATCAGGGTCCAGGGGCGCCAACGCTGCAGTTGCGCTCGGCTCGGCACTGCAGCCAGGGCCAGTTGTTGCGCCAGGGCCGGCTCACCCGCATTCAAATCCTCCAACTGGTGCAGTCGGGGCTGAGCGGCTTGTCCATCACGGCGGCGCTGAAGGGCATCGAGGGTCTCCCCCCACCAGTCCGCACCGGAGTCCCGTGCCAGGGCCACGGCAAGCTGGGCCTGAAGACCATCCGTACCCCGGCTGCGCTGACGCTGCAGCCGCGTCCAGACCGTGAGAGGGCCCCGGTCGCCGTCGAGAGAGGAACGCACCAGGCCCTGCGTCTGCAACGCGGCATCGACCGGATCGGGGCCCGGGCGGTCGGACCTGGTTGCCAGCAACCAGCCCTGCGGCTGCTGCTCCCAGAGCAAAGGGCCATCGGTCTGCTGCGTCAGGGCATCGAGGGCCGGCGCATCCAGCGCATCGAGGGCCGCCCTGAGCACGGGCCGCAGCCAATCCGCCAGGGGATCCTGCTCGGAGGCATCCAGCAACGCGGCGGGGTTGCTGAGCGCGGCAAGCACATCGGCATCGCCACCGGCTCCCGCCAGCAGGGAGTGCCCCTCGGACCGGGATTGGGGCAGCACCGGGCTACGGAAGCGGAGCATGCCATCCACCGTGAGGGAGGGCCCCCTGACCCCCAGGGCAGCGACAAGACCCTCGAGATCCGGATGCTCCGCGAGGGAAGCGGGAAGACCGAGCCAGGTGCTCAAGGCCCGCGGCGAGGCCGTGACCAGGGCAACGCCATCCCCGAGCTGGGCCATCCGGCGCTCCAGATCCTGATCACCGAACTGATGCAGTTCGTCGATCTGGGAGACATCCAGAGCCTGCTCCAGCACCCCCCTGCCGGAGGCGACCAGGAGCAGGTCATCATCAATCAGTGCCGTGGCCAGAGGTTGTGGGTCCTGGCCAAGCAGGGCTCCACGTCCACTGATCACCCCCATCCCGCGATAGCGACTGATCTGGAGATCGGTGCCAGCCAGGCTCCGGGTTTGCCAGAAGCGCTGCAGGAAACGCCTGGCCCCGTCCTGATCACGGCTCGAGAGGGCCAGGACCCAGCCCATGCGGGCGGAGTCAGGTGTCGCCTCCAGGAGCGCCAGGCTCACCTGTGGACCGATCCAGTCGGCCAGTTCGTCCTCAAACGCGAGTCCAGCCAGTGCAAATGCACCATCACGCAGCTGTTGCACGGAATCCCGGGCATCCCGGCGGTGACGCACCGGAGCCACAGCCTGGGCGTAGGCAGGAAGCCGTGCAGGATCGACGAGCCAATGGAGACTCAGCGCCGACTCCCTGGGCACGAAGCGTGCTGCCCTCGGCAAGGCCAGGTGCTGCTCCGCCAACCGAAGCGGGCTCTGTCGCGCCATGGTCCACCAGAGGCCTGCCGCCAGGCTGAACAGCACCACCAGCGCAGCCGCGAGGGCAAGGAAAAAGGAGCGGGCCTTCATGGGCCGGCGATCAGGTCACTTGACGACATCTTTGTCCATCCCGGTGACGATGCCAGAGGGAATTGCAGAATCCACCGATGCCTGACCCTTCAACCGAGCGCCTTCCACAGCCGCTCACCGCAGCCGAGCTTCAGCAACGTCTCAACGCCGGCGACACTGTCTGTGTCATTGATGTCCGGGAGGCGCAGGAGCTGGAGATCGCCCCGTTCCCTGGCCCGATCCGCCATCTGCCCCTGAGCGGTGCCCGGCAGTGGATGGATGCGCTGCCGGACGAGTTGAGCGTGGCAACGCCGGTGGTGGTGATCTGTCATGCCGGTGTCCGCAGCTGGCAGTTCGGCTGCTGGCTTCTGCAGCAGCGCCCGGACCTGACGGTCTGGAACCTCGAAGGCGGGATCGACGCCTGGAGTGTTCAGGTGGATCCGAGCGTGCCGCGTTACTGAACGAAAAACGCGCGTACGATCGCGCTGAGAACCAGACCACCGCTGCGCCTCCGTGGAGCCCCTTCCCCGCCGACAACAGGATGTGCTGCGGGCGACGGTGCACCACTACGTCGACACGATCGAACCCGTGGGCAGCAAAACCCTGGTCAAACGGTTCGGACTGCAGGCCAGCTCAGCCACGGTTCGATCGGCGATGGGCGCCCTGGAACAAAAGGGCCTGCTGACCCAACCCCACACATCCGCAGGCCGGGTGCCGAGCCCGCGTGGATACCGCCACTATGTCGATTGCCTGCTTCCGCGCCCCGGGTCCGCGGTCCAGCACCTGGACCAGGAGCTGACCCATCTGAGCCTCCGCTGGGCCGCCCTGGATGACCTGCTGGAGCAGATGGCCCGGCGGCTGACGGACTTCACCGGGCTGATGAGCCTGATCACACACCCGGCACGCCAGCAGCCTGGCCTTGCAGCGCTCCGGCTGGTGCGCTGCGACGAACGACTGCTCGTGATGCTGGTCGAAACCTCCAGCCAGGTCAGCCATCTCAACCTCCGTCTTCCCCACGGAAGCGACCACCAAGTGGACGCCATGGAGCTTTGGATTCAGAGGCAGCTTCAGCGCCATGGCAATGGCCTGATCGACTGGAACGCGCTGCCCCTCGAACTCCAGGCCTGCGGAGGAGCCCTGCGCGAGGCGATCCAGAGCCATCAGGAGCGGCAGGCACCCCAGGAATCCTCCGCCTTCATCCATGGCGTCTCGCGGTTGATCGCAGAGCCGGAGTTCAGCGAAAGCGCCCGACTGCGGCCCCTGCTCGAACTGATTGACGACCAGCCGACCGCTCTCGCACCCGGCGATCAACGCCCTTCCGGTTGTGTCTGGATCGGAAAGGAACACCCCCAGGCCGCCCTGCATCAGTGCTCGGTGGTGCAGGCTCCGTACCGAAGCCAGGGGGAAGGACTGGGGCAGGTGGCGCTGATCGGCCCGATGCGGATGGCCTATGCAACCGCGCTGGCCGCGGTGCAGACCGTGGCCCGATCTCTGGAACGCCTGCTGGCCTGAGGCCTGCAGGGCTCACCCTCCCAGGGCCGTTCCCAGCTTGTCGGCGACGGTGTTGACGTCCTTGTCCCCACGGCCGCTGCAGTTGAGCACCACCTCAGCGCCATCCGGCAGGGTTGGGCAGAGGGTCTCGAGCCAGGCGAAGGCATGGGCTGTTTCGAGGGCGGGAATGATCCCTTCGAGCTCGCTCACCAGCTGCAGTGCCTTGAGCGCTTCGGCATCGGTGACAGCACCGTATTCAGCACGACCGATCTCCCTCAGATAACTGTGCTCCGGCCCGACACCGGGGTAATCCAGACCAGCACTGATCGAATGGGCTTCCTGCACCTGGCCGTCACCGTCCTGCAGAAGAAGACTCATGGCGCCATGCAGAACGCCATCACGCCCCTCGGTGATCGTGGCCGCATGACGCCCCGTGGCGACGCCATCACCGGCCGCCTCCACGCCCACAAGACGCACCTGCCTGTCTTCGACAAAGGGGTGGAACAGGCCCATGGCATTGGACCCCCCACCGACGCAGGCCACCAGCACATCGGGCAGACGGCCGAACGCTTCACGGCACTGGGCCTTGGACTCCTCCCCGATCACGGCGTGAAAATCACGCACCAGCATCGGGTAAGGATGCGGTCCGGCCACGGATCCGAGGATGTAATGGGTGGTCTCCACATTGGTGACCCAGTCCCGGATGGCCTCGCTGGTGGCGTCCTTGAGGGTTGCAGTTCCAGCCGTCACGGGTTGCACGGTGGCACCGAGAAGACGCATGCGGAAGACATTGAGAGCCTGGCGACGCATGTCTTCGGCACCCATGTAGATCACGCACTCGAGGCCGAAGCGAGCGCACACCGTCGCCGTGGCAACGCCATGCTGGCCGGCCCCGGTTTCCGCGATGATCCGCTTCTTGCCCATGCGCAGAGCGAGCAGGGCCTGACCGAGGGCGTTGTTGATCTTGTGAGCGCCGGTGTGGTTCAGGTCCTCACGTTTCAGCCAGATGCGCGGACCGCCATCGGCACGGCGGTAATGGGCCGTGAGCCGCTCGGCCTCATACAGAGGGGTGGAACGACCGACATAGGTCCTGAGGAGATGGTTGAGTCGCTGCGTGAACGCTGGGTCATTCCAGGCCTCAGCCGCAGCGGTCTCAAGTTCAGCCAGGGCCGGCATCAACGTTTCCGGCACGTACTGCCCGCCGTAACGCCCGAAGCGACCACGGTCCGTGGGCCGGGCGCTCACCGCGAGATCAGCGTCGGTGGGCTGGGGGGGCAGGGTGCTGGTCACAAAGCAACCGACCGCACATGCGGCCGCTGAGCGTTGCGTCAGCGTAAGCAGGCGATCACGCGATGCCGTGGATCGCAGGCATCAACCCGAAGACTGTGAAAGCCGGCGGCGCGGAGCTCGGCGGCCATATCCAATCCGAAATACTCCTCGATGTAGGGCTCGGTGCTCTTGAGAAGGGTGGCCACAGGCGCCGGCAGACGCTGCAGCACTGAGGACGCAGGGTCCTGATCCACCATCACCAGAACACCGCCCTCGCGCAGCAGGCGGGCGGCTTCGGTCAGCACAGCGCGCGTGGCGGCCTGGGGAAGTTCGTGACAGACGAACTGGAGACTGACCAGGTCGAAGCTGGATTCAGGCAGACCGGTGTCTTCCGCCGCACCATGACGCCACTCCGTCACCAGGCCGTCAACGTCGCGGACCCTGGCCACGGCCAGCATCTCCGGCGACAGATCAAGACCGATCACTGTCGGTGCGGCGTGGGTTGCGGCCGCCGGCCGCCGGGCCAGCCAGCGGGCGAGCGCCTGGGTGCTGACCCCGACGGAACAGCCGAGATCGAGAACCTGCTGAGGGGGCTGATCCAGCAGCGGTTCGACACTCTGATGAATGGCATCCCGCAGACGCTGCTGCGCCTGCTCGGGTGACATGACATCGTCCGGCCAGACCCGCAAGGCCATGGCATCCGTTGCCTGTTCCGCCTCGGCAGCCGCCTGCCAGCAGAGGTTGCCCTCCTCGTAGGCATGGAAGCGAACGCGGTAGTAATCAGGAGTCTTGAGGCCCGCTGTCGTGCTCTCGGCCAGGAGAGGCGCCGCTGCCTGCTGGAGCTCCGCCCTGCGTTGCCGCCAGGGAATGCCATTGCGCTCCGCTGTTCGAATGATCAGCTGGCGAGCCTGGAAGAACAGCGGGCGGCGAAACAGTCCGACTGCAATCAGACGCTCGATCCAGCGCCCGAGGCCCCGACTGGAGTCGGCCCATTGGGGCGCAGCGACGGGGGCATTCATGGCAGGAACGGCAGGATGGAACGGATTGCAGGAGAGCAATGCCGAAGGGAGGCTGGCAGGAATTCAGCAGCGCCGACAGTCTGCAGCGCCCGGAGGGGCCAGCGGCGGCCCCCGCTCCGAAGGCACAACAAATGGTGCGGGTCCAGCCGACCCGAGGGGGCCGGGGTGGCAAGACGGTGACGGTGATCCGAGGCCTGGAGCTTGATGACGCGGGATTCAAGCGGCTGCTCAAGACGCTGAAGAGTCGGATCGGCAGCGGTGGCACCGCCAAGGACGGTGTGATCGAACTGCAGGGCGACCAGGTGGATCTGGCCCTGGACCTTCTCACCAAGGAGGGGTATCGACCGAAACGGGCCGGAGGCTGAGGCAGGGGCCTGGGAGACAATGGCGCGACGCGACCCCGAATCCCATGACTGCATCGCCCACCTACGGCAAGCTCACTGATCAGGGCGCATCCACCAACATCGCCTGGCATCACGCATCGGTGGACCGAGCTGCCAGAGCTGAGCAGCGCGGCCATCGCAGCGCCATCCTCTGGTTCACAGGTCTCAGTGGCGCCGGCAAGAGCACCCTGGCCAATGCGGTGAACCAGGCCCTGTTCGAACGCGGTCTCGCCACGTATGTCCTGGATGGTGACAACGTTCGCCATGGCCTCTGCAAGGACCTGGGGTTCTCCGATGCAGACCGCGAGGAGAACATCCGTCGCATCGGCGAGGTGGCCAAGCTGTTCCTCGATTCGGGTGTGATCGTGCTGACCGCATTCGTGTCGCCCTTCCGAGCCGACCGCGACAAGGCCCGGGCCCTGGTGGACGAGGGTGATTTCATCGAGGTGTTCTGTGCCGCCGATCTCGGTGTCTGTGAAGAGCGGGACACGAAAGGCCTCTATGCCAAGGCACGGGCCGGCGAGATCAAGGAGTTCACGGGAATCTCCAGCCCCTATGAGGCTCCTGAAGCCCCCGAACTCTCCGTCGACACCGGGGCTGCCTCCCTGGACGCCTGTGTTGACCAGGTGATCAGCGCCCTGACAAGCCGCGGCATCATTCCGGCTCAGGGCTGACCGGCTCAGGGCTGAGCCGCGCCTGCCAGGCATCCACAAAGGTCTTGGCACAGCTGGCGACTGGCACCGCAACCAGGAGCCCGAGCAGGGATCCCAGCCCAAACAGATCTCCTGCCCGTGCTCCGATGGGCAGGACGATCAACAACCAGGCCGGTTGCAGGCCGAGCAGGTTTCCCATGAGATGGGGCTGGATCACCTGGTCCACGACCTGGCCCACGGCGATGGCGGCAGCCAGGATCTCCAGACCGGTGCGGGGATCCTGGATGGCCAACAGCGTGCTGACCGCAACGATCATCAAGGCACTGGCGTAGGGGACGAGGGTGGTGAAGCCGATCAGCACGGCGAACAGCACGCCGTAGGGGATGCCGAGCACGCTGAACACGACGATCTGCCCCACGCTGAGGATCAGGGCCAGAACCACCTGACCGGCGAAGTAGCCGCGGAAGGTGCGGGTGATTGTGTGCACAACGAGATGCTGCCAGCGCTCAGGCAGCCAGCGCACAAGCCCCTGACTGATCGACTCACCGCCCAGCAGAAAGAAGACGGCGAGCACAAGCACGATCACGGCATTGATCGTCGTGCCGAGTGTGGTGCCGAGGATGCCGAGCAGGCGCTGGCTGAACTGACTGGCCAGACGACTGAGCCCGGT
>JBGKDM010000258.1:0-4432 GCA_042954165.1 Synechococcus sp. | reverse complement strand
CCTCGGAGTAGGCCGGCTGCAACAGTTCATGAGCACGCCCCTTGAACACCCCCAAGGGGCCGTCACCCCGTGATACAAGAGCTTGGTGCGGTGTATCCGTCAGATTCTGGTGTCCTTCATGGCCTCTCCCTTTCATTCCCTGCGACGGTCCCTGAGCCGGCTGCTGCTCGTGCTTCCCGTGCTGGTCGCTCTCGCCTTCAGCTCTCCTGCTCTGGCTGCCCAATGGGATGCCGAGACCCTCACCGTTCCCGCCGACGCCAGCGGCACTGAGGTGACGTTCTCCGAGCAAGAAATCAAAACCGGCCGCAAGGTCTTCAACACCAGCTGCGGCACTTGCCACGCCGGCGGCATCACCAAAACCAATCACAACGTGGGCCTTGACCCTGAGACCCTGGCCCTGGCTACGCCTGCGCGCGACAGCGTCGAGGGCCTGGTGGACTACCTGAAGGACCCCACCTCCTACGACGGCGAATACAGCATCGCGGACCTGCACCCCAGCATGCGCAGCCGCGACCTCTACCCCGCCATGCGCGATCTCACCGACGAAGATCTGCGTCTGATGGCTGGCTACATCCTGGTGGCCCCCAAGGTGCTCGGCAAGGAATGGGGTGGCGGCAAGATCTACTTCTGATCTTCCCAATCTTTGAAGTCTTCCAATTAAGCCGCCCCAAGGGCGGCTTTTTTTAATGGCGATGCATCAAAGCCGCACCTTCAAGCCGCGACACAACAAGGGGTGCACCATCCTCTACGGCTGGGAATTGGAAGACTCCAACGAACGAGGATGGCGGCTGTACCACCATTCCTGGAGCTCAGGAGTGAAGCGGCTGGAAAACAAGGTCAGCACCGTTGAGGTGGGACGCGACCCCGGCTGAAGCAACTCCACCGCATAGGAGGGGCACCGACGCGCCGCAAGGTCAGGAACGAAGCGTCGCCCAACTCGACGCCAGCTTGGCTCCTTGCTGCGCCATACCAAGCGGCAACAAGGCCATGGAAGCTCCTCTCGATCGAAGAGACGACAGCAAGGACCAATCACCCGGAAGCGGTATTGGCCGCCAGGACTGGTGTGCACACTGCCGTGCTCCAACAGATCACCAACTTCAGGCCTGACGGAAGCGGCCGCTGACGCTGCAGACATGGATGATCACAGGCAGGGGCACACCTTGCCATCAAAAAGCCACCCCTGGGGGTGGCTGATGGACAGTCCGTCGAAACGACGACGAACTGAAGAACGAATTTTCAGATCCAGGGGATCGAGCTCAATAGAGCTCTTCCTCAGCGTGGGTCTTGATGGTGCAGTCGGAGGTGGGGTAAGCCACGCAGGTCAGAACGAAGCCAGCTTCGATCTGGTCGTCGTCCAGGAAGCTCTGGTCGGACTGATCAACGGTGCCAGCGGTGATCTTGCCGGCGCAGGTGGAGCAAGCGCCCGCACGGCAGGAATAGGGAAGGTCGATGCCCTGCTCTTCAGCGGCGTCGAGGATGTACTGATCGTCGGGCACTTCGATGGTCTTGTTCAGACCTTCGCTCTCAGCGACCAGAGTGACCTTGTAGGAAGCCATGGATGGATGGAGTGTGCAGTGACCTGAAAAACAGGCCCGCAGGACTGAACCCTTCTACACCGGACTGAGGCAATCACACTCCTTTCCGACAGCCTTTCCGGACAAGGCCAATCAAAGCGAAAGCACCCATAAGACCAACTTATGCCCCCTGAGGTCTGGAAATCTCCAGTAATCCCCAGCGCCCCTGGGAGCCCAGAGCGGTCACTGACCAGCCCAGCCCCTCCAGAACATCCGTGAGTCTGGGAGCCTGCTCCACCAGCAGGCCGCTCAGCAGACCACGACCTTCCGGCGCCAGCACGGCGTCGAATTGGGGTGCCAGCGCTTCAATCACCGGCGCAAGAATGTTGCAGAGCAGAAGCTGGGCGCGGACTCCTCCCTGCATCTCAGCAAGGACCTCCACCGAGCCCTGCCGCACGCGCAGCTGGGACTCGTTCAGGCCGTTGAGAGCAGCATTGCCACCCGTTGCCCGCACCGCCAGGGAATCGGTATCAGTAGCCATGACCTGCCCGGCGCCCAGGGCGAGGGCGGCAAGTCCGAGCACACCGCTTCCGCAGCCCAGATCAGCCACCCTCTGGCCCGACGGTGGCCGCATCTCGAGGGCCTCCAGACAGAGGCGGGTCGTGGGATGACTCCCCGTCCCGAAAGCGCTGCCGGGGTCCATCCTCAGCACCAGACGCCCAGCATGTTCCGGGGGTGGCTCAAGCCAGGCGGGAAGGATCAGAAGCCTGGATCCCACCGGGTCGGGCTGCCAGTGCTGCTTCCAGGTCAGGCTCCAGTCCTCATCGTCAAGCTCGGCCCACTCAGGGACCGGCAAAGAGAGGCCAAAGGTCTCGGCGAGAGGCCGAAGACTCTCCATCAGCTGAAGGCGCTGATCCTGGGGCCATTCCGGGGCGGGCAGCCATGCCAGCAGCGTGCGGCGTGACGGGGTTTCGGGCGCGTGCTGCACCGCCAGGCGGTGCAAACCGAGACTCTCCAGCTTCCAGAGCAACGATTCCTCCAGTTCGGGCTCAAGCGGCAAAGAGAGACGCCACCAGCGCAACGATGTCGATGTCATGGAAGAAAAGAGAAAGAGGGCTGGCGCCCGTGGTCCCGCTCAGCCCTCAGAGGGTCACGGGATGGGCTTCCTGGATCCCATCGATGCCACTGATGATGGTCAGCAGACTTGAGGGGATCGGATCGTCGATGCTGAGCACCATCACGGCATCCCCACGAACGATGCGGCGCCCCACCTGCATGGAGGCGATGTTGACGTTGTGCTCACCCAGGACCGATCCGAGCTGCCCGATGATCCCCGGCATATCACGGTGGCGAGTGAACAGCATGTGGCGACTGGGGGGCACATTGACCGGGAATTCGTCGATCGTTGTCACTCTGAGTTCCCCATCAGCGAACACAGCGCCGGTGACGCTGTGCCCTCCCTGGGATCCACGGGTCGTGAGCTGAAGTGAACCACCGGCGAAATCCCGGCTGGACTCATCCTTCACCTCGAGCACATGAATGCCCCGGGCCTTGGCCTCCAGTGCAGCGTTGACGTAATTGATTCTGTCGCCGAGGGCATTGGAGAGCAGCCCTTTGAGCGCTGCCACCACCAGGGGCTGAGAGGGGTGCTCGGAGAATTCGCCCTGCAGGCGCACCTCAAGCTCTTCCACCTGACCGCCATCCAACTGACTGATCAGGAGTCCGAGGGTCTCCGCCAGCTGCAGGTGGGGCTTCAAGCGCTCCATGATCTCGGCGCTGAGACCAGGAATATTCACCGCACTCCGTGCCGGGAGGCCAAGCAGCACATCCCGGATCTGCTCCGCCACATCGATGGCGACGTTCTCCTGGGCCTCTTCGGTGGATGCCCCCAGGTGGGGCGTCAGCACCAGACCACGCTCCACCGCACGCAGCGGTGAGTCAGCGGCCAGAGGCTCACTGGCAAAGACATCGACACCAGCACCAGCGATCACCCCGTTGTCAACGGCCTCGGCCAGAGCTGACTCGTCGATGATGCCGCCGCGTGCACAGTTCACCAGGCGCGCGGAGGGCTTCATCGTGCGAAGAAGCTCCGCATTCACCAGGTTTTCGGTGTCGGGAGTGCGCGGAATGTGCAGCGTGATGTAGTCAGCACTGCTGAACAGATCGGGCAGCTGGGTGAGACGCACCTGCATCTGCTGCGCCCGCTCACTCGAAACGAATGGGTCATAGGCGATCACCTCCATGCCCATGGCCTTGGCGACCTTGGCCACATGGGAACCGATCTTGCCGAGTCCGACGACACCAAGGGTCTTCTTGTAGAGCTCGTTGCCGACATATTTCTTCCGATCCCAGGCCCCCTGACGCATTGAGGCGTGCGCTTGCGGCACATGCCGTGACAGGGACAGCAGAAGGGCCAGCGCATGTTCGGCTGCGGCGATGGTGTTGCCTTCCGGCGAATTCACCACCAGAACCCCACGCTGGGTGGCCGCAGGCACATCGACGTTGTCCACACCGACGCCGGCCCGGCCGACGATGCGCAGTCGATCAGCTGCCGCGATGACGTCCGCTGTGACCTGGGTGCCCGAACGGATCATCAGAGCGTCGTAGTCACCGATGATCGATTTCAGCTCTTCAGGGCTGAGACCCGTGCGCTGATCGACCTGAGCCACCTGGCTCAGGATGTCGATGCCGGCCTGATCAATGGGGTCGGAAACCAGAACTTTTGTCATCAACCGGCGAAAGACAGCCGTGAGCCACTGTAAAGACAGGGCTGCAGGTCAGAATCAGACTCCCCTGGGGATCCGGCAATGCCCGTCTGCGTTCTTGTGCTGAAGGAACAGACAGCCGCAACATCGCTCGAACAGAAGTTACGGGCCAATGCGGTCCCCCTTCAACGCTGCCTGCTCGTCGCCCCTGCC
>JBGKDM010000257.1:0-2200 GCA_042954165.1 Synechococcus sp. | reverse complement strand
TTTCTGATCGCCTTCGGCGTGGTGGGCTGGAGGAAGAACAGCCCGCAGAGCCTCAGAATGCAGCCGGCTGTTGCAGAAAACCCCATGTCTGGGTGAACAAAAAGAGTCCCTCCTTTACCGCCTTGTTGGCGGCGTTGGAGGGAAAGCGTGGCTTGGTTGGAGACGCGCGTCTGATCAGGAGTTCAGGTCAGAGACTGGTTTCACGTCCTGTGGACGAACTCTTGAACAACTCCTCGGCCATGGAGCGGAACCCTTTGAGGTTGGCACCGGGGCGGCGTTTCTGAGGACGCAGGGCCTTCCCCGGTTGCAACGCCTCGACGGCGAAGGTGCTGAGGGTGACTTCAGGCCGTGCAGCCTCAGCGGCCGCCAATTCAGCAGCGATGGCTTCGGCAGTGGTGAGGGAGGGCCCTTTGGCGGCTGCAGGCTTGGCTGCTGCCGGTTGGGCTGCTGTTGCCGATGGTGTCGCCGTTTCTTTCGGGCTGGCTGCAGGGCTGACCGCGGGATCTGAAGCTGCCGCAGGGGCGGAGTCATCCTTGCTGACCGCCAGGGCAACAGGCTGCGGCGCGTCGGCAGTCGAGGCCTCATCGTCGGCTTCGATCTCCCTGACAGGAATGCTCACAGCGGGGCCTTCGGAGGTTGATCCATCTCCGAGCTCGAGGAAGAACCCCTTCTTGTTGAACACCATGCCGTGTCTCGCGACTGACCTTGGCTGATTATCCGTTGCGCCGGGCCCATCACCGTTGATGCTTAGGGCAGTGCAACACAGACCGATGGCGAGTTCAATCGATGGGTTTCTGGGATGGGGCCTCGCCATCGGGATCAATGGCGTGTTGATTGCCCTGGCGCAGCGACTTCCTCTGCTGACCCGTTCAGGCTGGGTGCATGCGGGAATCCTCGGCTCGCTGCTGTGGGGATGTCTGGGCTGGCGGGGCTGGATCACCGTGGTGCTCTACCTCGCACTGGGATCGTTGGTGACCCGCATCGGTCTTCGGCGCAAGCAGGAGCAGGGCCTGGCGGAGGCACGCGGGGGACAGCGCAGCCCGGCCAATGTCTGGGGGTCTGCCGCTGTCGGCGCCTTTCTGGCGGTTCTGATCGGAGCCGGCCTGCAGCCGGCCTCCCTGCTGCTCGTGGGATTCAGCGCCAGTTTCGCGGCCAAGCTGGGGGACACGTTTGGCAGTGAGATCGGCAAACGCTTCGGTCGGACCACGGTGCTGATCACCTCGTTGCGGCGCGTCCCCCCAGGCACCGAGGGGGCGGTGAGTCTTGAGGGCACCGTGGCCAGTGCCGCTGGCAGTGTGCTGATGACCGGCGTTGCCGCCGGCCTCGCCCTGATTCCTGCAGGTGCCGTGGCCTGGTCCGTGGCCGTGGTCGGTCTGCTGGCGACGCTGCTGGAGAGCGTCCTGGGTGCCCTGGTTCAGGACCGCACCCCATGGCTGACCAATGAGTTGGTCAATGCGCTGCAGACCGCGGCGGCTGCCGTTCTGGCCATGGCATGGGTGCATCACCTACAGGTGCTGAACTGAGCACTGGCTGGCCGGTCTGCGTTTGATTCTGCTGCGCTGCAAGGGTTTTCAGGTTGTGGAGTGCGGAGCGCAGCTCACTGCGGACGGCCCGCACACCTGTCCCCTGCCTGGCCGCGATGGCCGTCGCCGAGAGCCCTTCGACATGGTGTTGCAGCACCAGGGTCCGCCGTTGCGGTGACAAGGTCTGCAGGGCGTTGGCCAGCCATTCGAGCTGCGGATCCCTGTCATCTGCCAGCGCTGTGTCGCTCAACTGCTCGATCAATGGCCCAGATCGCTCGCCTGCGTTTTCCCCGACCGCACCGTGGGCAGGCTGATCCAGGCTCACAACCTGGCTGCGGACGTGGGCCTGTCTGGCCTGTTCCCAGCGAGCGGTGCTGACGCCAAGACACGCAGCCAGCGCGTGGTCGCTCAGGGGCGGAAGCTGGGTCCTGGCCCGGAGCTCCAACTGCTTGGCGGCTTTGGCATGCAGGTCAGCCAGGCGCCAGGGGATCCGGATGCAGCGCTCACGGTCGCGACGGTAATGCTTGATTTGGCCTGTGGCCATGGTGAGGGCATAGGTGCTCACCTTCAGCCCCCGGCCTGGATCAAACCCTTCACAACCGCGGATCAGTCCGAGATGGGCCTCCTGGAGCAGATCCTCCCGCTCCCCTCGTCCCCTGCCCATCTGACGCTTGGCT